>NZ_JAKZGG010000004.1:0-192070 GCF_022549455.1 Acinetobacter sp. NIPH 1852
ATGCATCTTTATGTGCTTACCAATTATGTCATCAAAACAAGCCAACCATTCGAGTAATGGAATCATTGGCTTAAGCACGATTCGGGTTAACTAACCAATTTTAAGTAAAAAATTTCACAATACTGATTAAGCTTGGATTAATTTACTGTTTAATAAATCACTTTATTTCGATGAAAAATTATAGACTTACATTGTTATCACTCAAGTTATCAACCACTTTTTAATACCTAAAATTATCATCATTCTATCTAGATGTAGAAGGAATAAAGCTTTGCTATTTTTTAGTTAGGTATTAAACCGACAACCCTATAAATCAAGTATGATTATTTTATCAAAACCATTTTCTAAAGCTTTATGAGCAACACATTAAACGCATTAAGAAAACAGCTCCGTTTAAAAAGAAAACGCCTTTCTCGTTACGAACAAAAAAGAGCAGAACATCAAGTTTTGATTCAACTGCGGCATGCAATTCAATTTAAAACTGCAACAAAAATTGGTTTGTATTTACATGCATTTGGGGAAGTACATACCCAAAAACTGTTAGAACTCTGTTTCCAACAGAAGAAACAAGTTTACCTGCCGATGATCTGCAATATGAATCAAACGCTTGTGTGGGTAAAAATTAGCGGAAACCAATATTTCAACAAACGTTTCTCACACCACTCACTAGGGATGAAAGAGCCGATGGCAAGTCGAGGCAAACATGTTTCAACATTAGATTTGCTTATTATGCCCTTACTGGCCTGTGATCATCATGGCACTCGAATTGGTATGGGTGGAGGTTTTTACGACCGTACACTTGCGACAGCCAAACATCATCCATATCGCTTAGGACTCGCTCACTCTTTTCAATATATTGATGAGCAACTATTACGGCAAAAATGGGATCAACCGCTTGATGGACTGCTCACGCCAAAGCAACAGTACCGTTTTAGCCGTTGAATCTATGAAATTTAGTTTATTTTGCCCAAATCCCGACTAATTTAGTTATTTTTTAATATTTTCTGAGAGAAAACCCTTGTAATTTTTAAAATGCACATCACTATAAAAAGCATGGCAACACCGTTGTCACTCATTAGGAGTGCTCATGTCCGAATTTATTATGAATGATGAAACTATCTTAGAGCCGCAAGTTCCGAGTGTATTACCACTTTTAGCATTACGTGATGTCGTGGTATATCCACACATGCAAATTGCGCTATTCGTGGGTCGTGAAAAATCGATCAATGCAGTGGACGTAGCTCGTAACGGTGATAATTTAGTATTTGTAGTTGCGCAAAAAGATTCGCTTACAGAAGAAATTGATCACGATAACCTGTATCAATATGGAACTGTAGCTAAAATCGTACAAGTCGTGAATCATGAAAATGATGAAAACTGCATAAAAGTACTCATTGAAGGCCTACACCGTTCAAAACTAGAACAGATTATTGACGGTGAAGAATACTTAACCGCTGAACATCATTTAAGCCCGATGACTGTTGCATTGGATCAAGAGACCCAAGAGACTCGCTTGAATGAATTACGTACCCTCTTTGCTCAATATGCTGAAGCAAAATTACGTAATGCACGCGAACTCGTTGCAGCTGCAAATAAAATCGAAGACTTATTACAATTGATGTTCTTCGTTGCAACACGTGTGCCTTTGAACATTGAAGTAAAGCAAAAGTTTTTAGAGCACGATGAGTTCGAAGAACATTTGCAAGAGTTGATGAGTTATTTGACCAATCAATCTGCTGAACAGCAAATTGAGCAGACCCTGCATGACAGCGTAAAACGTCAGATGGAAAAAAATCAACGCGAATACTTTCTGAATGAAAAAATGAAAGTTATTCAGCGTGAGCTTTCCGATATGAATGGCGGGGCTGAAGATGATGTTGCTGAGATTGAAAAACGACTTGCTGAAGAAGATTTGCCTGAACATGTGCGCAAAAAAGCCGAAGCAGAGTTCCGTAAACTCAAAGCAATGCAACCTGCTTCTAGCGAAGCCGCTGTAGTCCGTAACTATCTAGAAGTAATTTTAGATACGCCATGGAATAAAGCCAGCAAAGTCAGCATTAACTTGAGTAAAGCACAAGAAACACTAGATGCAGATCACTACGGCTTAGATGACGTTAAAGATCGTATTGTTGAATATCTAGCGGTTCAATCTCGTGTGAAAAAACTTAAAGGCCCGATTCTTTGTTTAGTTGGTCCTCCTGGTGTAGGTAAAACTTCACTTGGTGAGTCAGTTGCTAAAGCAACAGGTCGTGAATTTGTCCGTATGGCACTCGGTGGCGTACGTGATGAAGCGGAAATCCGTGGTCATCGTCGTACTTATATTGGTGCGATGCCAGGTAAAATTGTGCAATCTTTAACAAAGGTTGGAGTAAAGAACCCACTGTTCTTACTCGATGAAATCGACAAGATGGCACAAGACTACCGTGGTGATCCAGCTTCTGCATTACTGGAAGTGCTTGATCCATCTCAGAACAATAAGTTCAATGATCACTACTTAGATCTTGATCTTGACCTCTCTGAAGTGATGTTTATCTGTACTGCAAACAGTATGAATATTCCAGAAGCTTTATTGGATCGGATGGAAGTGATTCGTCTACCGGGTTATACCGAAGATGAAAAAGTGAATATTGCTCAGCGCTACCTTGTTCCTAAAGCGATCAAAAACAATGGTCTGCGCGCAAAAGAACTAACCGTTCATGAAGAAGCGATTCGTGACATCGTACAACGTTATACGCGTGAAGCGGGTGTGCGTAGTTTGGAACGTGAAGTATCTAAAATTGCACGTAAAGTCGTGAAAGAAGCGGTGAGTAAGAAATCGAAAAACTTACAGCTTGATGTCACCTCTGCAAATCTTCCAGATTACTTAGGTCCACATAAATTTGACTTTGGTATTGCGGAAGATGAAGCGCAAGTCGGCCGTGTAAATGGTTTAGCTTGGACTTCTGTAGGCGGAGAGTTATTGACCATTGAAGTTGCTGCCGTGAAAGGTAAAGGCAAATTCATTACCACGGGTTCACTCGGCGATGTCATGAAAGAGTCTATTACTGCGGCCATGACTGTGGTTCGTACACGTGCGGATGAGCTTGGTATTGAAGCATCTCGTTTTGAAGAAACCGACGTGCATGTTCACTTACCGGAAGGTGCAACTCCGAAAGATGGCCCATCTGCTGGTTTAGCACTGACGACTGCACTGGTATCTGCATTTACAGATATTACGATTCGCCCAGATATTGCGATGACAGGTGAAACCAGTCTTAGCGGTCGTGCGATGCGTATCGGTGGCTTGAAAGAAAAACTACTTGCTGCACACCGTGGTGGAGTCAAATTGGTATTTATCCCACAAGATAACGTACGTGATTTGGCTGAAATCCCTGACAATGTCAAAGAAGGTTTAGAAATCAAAGCAGTGAAAAGCATTGATGAAATTCTTCCTTTAGCATTAACAGATATGCCGAAACCTTTGGCTAAAACACCTATTGTTAAACCAGTAGAAGATACCAAGGCTGCGCGACACTAATCTGTGTGTAACAAAAAAGAGAGCCTCGGCTCTCTTTTTTGTTACATAATTTTTTATTACAAAATTAGGTTGAAAAACAACCAATATCTTGCATAATGAAATAGAGTCGATAAAAACAAAAGCTAAATTTGACTTGTGAACTCATTTTTTTAGCGTCATCTGAACTCCAGACGGATGATGCTTTGATCGCAGCTCATACGCATTTTGAGCTGCGTTTTTTATGTTGTGGAATAAAGCACCACCCTGCATAAGATCTTAAGAACAATAAATCTATTCGAGTCTACATGAATCCGTCTCAGCGTTTATAATGCGCTCATATTATTTACACGTATTGTCTTATGAAAATTCGTATCGTGACGATTGGCCAAAAAATGCCTGCATGGGTGCTGACTGGGTTTGAAGACTATTTCAAACGTATTCAACCTTTTGTACAAACCCAAGTGATTGAGCTGCCGATGGCGAAGCGTGGCAAAAATGATTCAGAAGCTGACATCTTAAAATACTGTCAAATCGAGGGTGAAAGTATTCTCAATGCGGTCAAAGCAAATGAGACACTAATCGCCTTAGAAGTGGGTGGACGTGAGCTGAGTACCGAAAAACTTGCGGATACCATGAAGCAATGGATGCTCGAAGGCAACGATATCGTACTTGCCATAGGTGGCCCTGATGGACTATCCGATGCAGTACGCAAAGCTGCTGCTTGGCACTGGTCATTATCCAAACTGACCATGCCTCACCCCCTCGTTCGTGTGTTACTCATCGAACAACTCTATCGGGCCATGAGTATTAATCACAATCACCCTTACCACCGTGCGTGATTTAATATCATGTTCTAGTTTTGGAACAATCTGTTGAAACCTAGCCGCTTTTAAACAGTGCTTATTTTTGTCACCATAACCATGTATTTCCAGTCAGGTGCTTAACGATGAACGTGCAAACTTTACCAGGGTTATTTATTTCTCATGGTTCACCAATGCTCGCACTTGACCCAGAACAAGTTGGTCCTGCTCTGCATCGGCTAAGTACCAATCTACCCAAACCACAGGCAATTATCGTCATGTCTGCTCATTGGGAAAGCCAAGCGCTTGAAGTCAGTACCTCAATCCGACCACAAACATGGCACGACTTCCGTGGTTTCCCACAGGCGCTATATGACATTCGCTATCCTGCCCCAGGTGCACCAAAACTCGCAGAAAAAATACTCACGTTATTTGCTGAAGCAGGATTTTCTGCGCATGCTAACAGTACTCGTCCGCGTGATCATGGCGTATGGATGCCGCTATTACATATGTATCCTGAAGCCGATATTCCCGTGATCGAAATTTCACTTCCTATTCACTTAAATGCCGATGAAATTTATAAAATCGGACAAACCCTTGCGCCTTTGCGAGAACAACAGATGTTATTAATTGGCTCAGGGAGCATTACCCACAACCTTGCGGAGCTTTCTTGGCATACTGATGCCAATGTACCGATATGGGCAAGTAGCTTCCGTAATGCGGTCGTCAATAAGCTTACGCATCAAAACTATGATGCTGTATTGGATTGGCCATCATTGCCTTATGTTCAACGTAATCATCCGACACTTGAACATTTTGCACCGCTATTCTTTGCAATGGGCACAGGTCATCGTTTTAATATCGTACATAGTAGTTTTTCAATGGGTTCATTAGGAATGGATATCTATCGTTTCGACTGAATCATATTCTTGGTGCTCGGCAGAAAAGTTTAATAACTGAGCACCAAGCTTTTAAAAATCCTATACTTTTATTTAAAATTACAAATCAATACATTTAACGAACTTAATACCTAAACTGACTACATGCTCTTTTTTTAAGAATCCATTAAGCTTATGGCTGCTATATTATATATGTTCTTTGAATATGAAAATCAAATATTTAATTCTTGCCTTACTCCCTTTTTCTTTAATGGCATGTCAAACAGTACAAAATGTTGCTGATCATGTAACAACTGAAATTAACGCGACAGCGGCTAAAAACCTCACAGATTATCGCTGGACTTATCAAGCATCTACAGCGTCAAAGCCATTGGTTTTAAACTTTAATGACAATCAACAACTTTCGATTCAAACGGGTTGTAATGGTCAAGGTGGTACTTGGAAAGTTGAAGGCAACAATATTGTTACTTCTGCGCTTATATCAACAAAAATGGCTTGTGCAGATGATTTAATGAAACAAGAACGTTTATCTGCTGATATTTTCAGTGATAAAAAAGTTCCATTTCAAATCAGTACTATGAATGGTCAAGCAATCTTGACTGTAACTGATAGCAAAGGGCAAAAACACGTATTTACAGGTGCAAAAGTGACGAATAGCAACGTGTTAACTAACTACACTTGGTCATATCAACCTGCTGATACCAAACGTCCAATCGTATTAAGCTTCTTAGCTAATGACCGCTTATCTGTAGATACAGGTTGTAACCGCTTAAATACATCATGGAAAATTGAAAATGGTTTAATCGCGACAGGTGATGGTGCATCAACGATGATGGCGTGTAATCCAGCACTTATGAAACAAGAGCAATTTGCAGGAACTCTTTTACAAAAACGTCAGATTCCGTTTGAAGTGAATGCAAGCAACCTTGACCAACCAACACTCGTGATTACTGATGCAAAAGGTCAAAAGTATAGCTTCGTTGGTAAAATGACAGCTGAAGCAAAATACCAAACAGAACCTAAAACTGTTTTCATAGAAATCTCACCTGAAACTAAGTCTTGTGTAGGTGTAGCGCCACAGACTTGTATGCAAGTTCGTGAAATTAAATATGATGACAAAGGTGTAAAAACTTACGCAGATAAAGACTGGTCACTTTACTACGGTCAAATCGAAGGTTTTGAACACAATCCAAACCAACGTGTCATCGTTCGTGTGAAACGCTTTGAAATTAAAAACCCAGCGGCTGACCAATCTAGCCTAGCTGACGTATTAGATATGGTTGTTGAACAAGAAATTGTTAAGAAACCTTAATACATTGCTATAAATAATAACTCCGATGTTTTTACATCGGAGTTATTATTTGCTCAGCGAAATATTAATAGATACCTTGTGCCAAAATAGCATCTGCAACTTTCACAAATCCTGCAATATTAGCACCATCTACATAATTCACTGTACCATCTTCTTTAGTACCATATTTCAAACAATTGGCATGAATATCTTTCATGATTGCATGTAAACGTTCATCTACTTCCCCATGCATCCAACTGAGGCGCAAAGCATTCTGTGACATTTCAAGCCCAGAAGTTGCGACACCACCTGCATTGGAAGCCTTACCTGGTGCATAGAGAATTTTTGCAGCAATAAATTTTTCTACAGCATCTAATGTACACGGCATATTGGCACCTTCAGCGACACAGATCACACCATTTGCAAGCAGCAACTCCGCATCCTGTTCGCCTAACTCATTTTGAGTCGCACAAGGCAATGCAATATCAACAGGAATATGCCAAGGTGTCTTGCCTTCAAAATACTCAAAGCCATGTTTTGAAGCAAACTCAGAAATACGCCCACGCTTATTATTTTTAAGCTCCATCACTTCGGCAAGCAACTCATCAGTAAAACCATTTTTTAAGTAAACTGTGCCATTTGAGTCTGAAAGACTAACCACTTTTGCACCCAAGAACATGGCTTTTTCTGCTGCAAATTGAGCAACGTTTCCTGAACCTGAAATTGAAACTGTTTTATCAGTAAAATTTTCACCGCGCGTTTTGAGCATTTCCTCAGCAAAATACACTGCACCATATCCTGTTGCTTCAGGACGCATTAAACTTCCACCAAATGAAATGCCTTTACCTGTAAATACACAAGCAGTATCGTTACTTAGCTTTTTCATCATGCCAGCCATAAAGCCAACTTCTCGACCGCCAACACCAATATCACCAGCGGGGATATCGGTATTCGGACCCAAATGACGATATAGCTCTAACATTAATGCTTGGCAAAAGCGCATAATTTCCGCTTCAGACTTTCCTTTTGGATCAAAGTCCGAGCCGCCCTTTCCTCCACCCATGGGTAAGGTGGTTAATGCATTTTTAAAAGTTTGTTCAAAACCCAAGAATTTTAGAATTGATAAATTCACCGATGGATGAAAACGCATCCCGCCCTTATATGGCCCAATGGCTGAATTATATTGAATACGGAAAGCACGGTTAACATGTGTTTGCCCTTGATCATCCATCCAAGACACTCGGAATTGAATTGCACGCTCAGGCTCAACTAGACGCTCTAATAAACCATATTGAGCATATTTGGGATTCTTCTCAATGAATGGCCACAAGCTCAACATTACTTCTTCAACAGCTTGTAAAAATTCAGGTTGATCAGGATCTCTAGCTTTCACATAAGCCAGAAAGTCATTTAAGCTATCGTATTTCAACATTCACCCCCGAGTCAGTGATTTATTTTGGTGCTAGAAATGCACCAAAATAGAATATCTCACACAACGAACATAGATTACTATTCAACTTTTATACGACTTTCAATAAAATCTTAATTAAACCTTAAAAATCATATAGATAAATTTATGTATATTCGTTATTTTTATAGTAAATATAGATAAAACAAACACTTTTTCAATTATTCTCGCCATTGCTACCGCTTAGTCCTAACAAGCATTTTCTTTTATTGCACCAAATAGAACGCAATAAGCATTGTTTTGGAGCAAAAACACTAATGATCAATACTCTTTCTATTTCCCTTCCTGCTTTCACAATCATTTTTATTCTAAAATTATAAACACTATCGATGCTTAACTTTACGATATCAACAAAAGAAGCAAAATTATAAAAAAAGAATGCTTATACTTATACTGAGTAAATATGACATCCTAAAATTGATCAGCGATCTATTTAAATTAATTACTTATCCATGATTAATGTTATATATAAAATCAACCTTATAAATAATATAGGAAACTAAATAAATTAGTTTCCTATAAATTTGGATTTAGCTGATTAGATTCTTACAAGCATAGAAATAATGATTATTTCTGTTGCCCATTATTTTCACTAGGTTGCTTTGGAGTTGGCTGTTTTTGGTCTTGTTGTGCTGGAGGCTTAGCATTTGGCTCAGACTGTTGTTGTTGACCAGGTGATTGATTTTGCTGATTAGGTTGTTGTTTAGAGTTATCTTGGTTCTGAGACATGAGTGTCTCTCCTTTATAATGATGTGTAGATAATTATCTAGCACTCATCCACCATAAGCGCTTAATTCAAATATTGATATCAATAAGATGTGTCCAGTTGTAAGCAGAATAAAATATAGTTTTTTGGAATGCTTAATAATCTAATAAATAAAGAGTTTATTAAAATATACACATATAAAGTTACAATTCACTTATTTTAATCCTACCACCTTATTATTTATTAGATGTGCTTCTACATTTTTTATAGCTTATCAAAGTAACTTTCAGGATATGGGTCTGTACCTTTTAAACTTCTACGGTAATACATTACACTACGTTTGAAAGCATGCCCATTTTCCTTAAAATGATCTGTAGTTCCAAAGAAATCTTGATTTTTAACATCCTCAAAACCAAGTACCAAAAAAACTTTTTCAGATAGTCGGCAAGCTTGTTTGAGATCACTAGAAAAGAAAAACATACTAAATATAAATAGAAAAGTGAACATAAATGGTGCCACAACAAGTGGCAGTATATATTCATAAAAACTAAAATCTAAACTTTGACCACTTAAAAGAGAAGTAATTAATATTATTATATTAACGAATAATAAAAAAAATAAAGCAATTAAGATTCCTGCTTTAATAAAGCTAATATATCCTTTTTTTAAGGATCGTCCCATTTCATTGATCATATGTAACAATCCTGTTTTAGGGTCCAAGGTTGAATAAACCAAATGTCTACCTCGTTCTTTTTGCTCCTTGATTACCCAAACCAGTTCATCACCATTCTTAAACTGCACTGTTGTAAACTGACCAATTAATCGATAATCGCCCACTTCACAAGTAAAGGATTTAGCATCTTCCCCTCTAGCTGCCATCATCATAATTGGAGCATTAGCAGCCATACTACTACTTGCGGTTAAAGCGCCAACCATAGCTGTACCGACAGCTTGCCTTTCGATGTTTCTAAATGGGAAAACCTTAGAATCTTCAACTTTCAGATTCCTTACATGACCTTCGATTTTTATCATTTCTTATCAAAATAATCCTCTGGATATGGGTCTGGGCCTTTTAAGTTTTTTCTATATTCCATGACACTAATGTGAATGCCATCTTTGACGATACAATCATTGTAGAAGTCCTGTTCAATTATTTTAAAACCTAAGACTTTAAAAATTTTCTCAGACAATACACCCGTTTTCTTTGATACTCGGCCAAAAACAAGATAAGAAAAAGAGAAGGAAAATAAAAAACTTATAATAAAGCTAAAAAATAAATATTTAATGATTTCATTAAAAGAAATATCTACACTATCTCCATAATAAAGTTTCGAACCTAATATTAAAATAGATATAAATGAAAAACATACTACTCCTAAAAAGAATGCTACCTTATTGTTATAGTTATAAGCTTTTTTCAACGACCGTCCCAATTCATACATCATATAAAGTAATCCAGTTTTAGGATCAAGTACAGCGTAAGCTAAATGTCTTCCTTGCTCTTTTTCCCTACTAATCACCCAAACCAGTTCATCGCCATTCTTAAATTGTACTGTTGTAAACTGACCAATTAATCGATAATCGCCCACTTCACAAGTAAAGGATTTAGCATCTTCTCCACTTGCTGCCATTAGCAAAATTGGTGCATTAGTTGCTGCGCTACTACTTGCAGTTAAGGTTCCAAGTATTACACTACCAGCAGCTTGTGATTTAATATTCTTCAAAGGATAAATTTTAGAGTCCTCAACTTCTAAATTCTTTACAAATCCCTTAATCAATAACATTTCATTCATTTTATACACTCACTACAGCTTTACTAAAAGCGTCATCTTCATCTTCAAGAGATTTATATTTCCCAGCTTCAGTCCCAAATACCGATTTTTTACACCATTTTTGCAGTTCGTCTTCTGTGTAATAATAATTTCTTAAAACAATTTCAATAACGCTAAGGCCAATACCAATCCAGTTTAACCATACAGCAGTACGTATAATACCTATAGTTAAAAAGCTTTTAAGAGCTATAGACTTTTGCAATTTTATTACAATATCTCTGCCGGCTAATGCAGGGAGCCTTAATAACATTCCAATACCTACACCAACCATTAATAAAGAAATGGTAGCTTTTGCACCTAATACAATCAGCAAGAATATATTATCTTTACCGCCAAACTCTTTTACGAATGCTGTAATGTCAGCAATCATACTAAAAGTGGCCCCTCCAATTGCAAGTCTTGCACCATATAACCTAATTTTATTGGCTTTTTCTTGGAAACTTAAAGCATCCATACCGCCACCAGCAATATCTAAAACTACTGCTGTAGTTGCTAATAAGCCTGCTGTTACTTTAAAACCATTTTCCCAATTTTTATCCCCAGCGAAAAGACTGGCTTGTGTTCCCAAATTCATTAACTCAAACAAAGCAACAATACCAGAAATCCTGATAGAAACACTTTGTGGAGATTTGCTTAGAATATCTTGAATCTTTTGTGTAGCCGTGTTTTGTCCAGCATTTTTCCAACGTTTTTGGATCTCAGTCGCATTCAGTTGACTACCCGCATTTGTCATTTTTAAGTCTATGTTATACAGCAATGACCATTTCGGCACTTTATCAGTTAACAGAGAACTATGCGCATAAGCGATAAAAGAAACCCTCGAAAGTTTCTTTGCAATCAAAGGATTGGCATTATATTGTAGACTCCACTTGGCGACGCTACGTGTTATCTCAGAGATCCAAGGCAAAGTCCGTGCTGGATTATACCACTTCAACTCATTGATTTTATTCGTTGGATCAGCAAGCCATTGTTCCCATAACTGATCTGCACTGACAAACGCAGCAATTAACCCTTTTAAACTTGTCTGTGTTTGATCCCATGTTAAGGAGGTGATATCAGGACTTTTCGCATTATATTCATCAATCAAACTTTTTTGATTATAGGTCACAGCCCGCATATATAAATTATCGTCAGAGATTTTATCGACCCCTAACCATTTTTCCATCAATGCTTGGCCTTCATCGCAGCCTGTCATGCCATTCATGACTGATAGTGCTTTTATATGAAATAATGCACCATCACCTTTTAAAACTGTCTGATCGTATACATAAAAGGCATTTAACAACTGCTTTGATTGCAGCCATTTCAAATGATCACTTGCATAAGCTTGGGCCAGTTTACGTGCATCATCAGTTAATGCTTTAACTTTGGTATCGAAAGCATTTTTTTCAGTCCAATTAATTTTTGTCGAATACTTCGTTTCCCAATCCAATTTCGCTTGTGCTTTGGATTGACTAATAATCTTATCTCTTACCTGCTTTTGTCCCGCTGCATATTTTTTATTGTACTGTTGTAAAAACTTTTCTTTTTCTTGTGGAGATGCCTTATCCCAAATTTCGTTGACTTTACGTTGGTAGTCTCTGTTATCCATCGAACCGAAGCGAGGGATTTTATCTTGCGCGAATATTAATTTAGTGCTCAAATCAACTTGCAAATTATTGGTACTTAACTTCTGATTAATGAGTTTATTTTCTACAATGATTTTAATACTATCAATCAGCTGAGATGATTGAAGACGATGCTCATTTGTAATTTCTTTATCTTTTTCTGCAATAAACTTGGTAAGTTTTTCAAATCTCGTATTTCTACTATCATTTAATTTAAGCGTAATTCCAATTGGATCATATAATGCCATGCATGCAACAGTATTTGGCTCTTGAGCAAACTTTTTCAAAATCTGCTCGATACGCCCTGTGCCAAAGCTTTTAATATTATAAATTGAATTTTTTAGATTAGCTGCAGCCAAACAATGATCTTGGGTTGCTCCGCCACCCACAATAAACTTTTGCCATTTACCTTCAGCGACAAATTTCTCGGCATTTTTTTCATACTCGTTGAGTTTTAGCTTACTCATCGGATCATGGGTATGGATAATATAAGCAACTTTAGCGTCATCTTTCGGATTACTTTCTATGGTAATCAATGATGAATTAACACTATGCCCCGCACCTTTGCAGGCAAACTCAGGAACACTTTTAGGTGCGACTTTGCCAACAGGAAAATATGATAAATGCCCCTTTGGTGTGACCAAATAGCCAGCCCATTCTAAAGTACCAGATGCTCGTTTTATTAAACGATAGATATATCCTGTATCTATCATTTCTACAGCATATTTAAAATGTTTTAATTGAATATCTTTGACATTTTTGCCTAATGTTGCAGGCAAAGCAGGTGCATTGCCACCTACCACCGTATAACGTAAAGGTAAAATATTAAAACCAGTTTTACGACAAAAATTAGAACACTCTTTTTGAGACTGTCCAGCACTACTGTTTTGCAAATTTGCAGGCGTAGACTGTTTTGCTGATTTAGCAATCGGACCTTGCTCTATTTTTTTATTTACATTCTTGGCAACTGTTGGCTTGCGCATGTCCCCAACTGTTTCCGTTTTTCCAACAACAGGAATTCTAGCTTGTTGTTGTTTTTGCTTTGCAATTTTCTCAGCCAGTATGTTATTTGTTTGCGGCTTAGCCAATACCGTCTTTTGATTCGTAGTCATATTTCGTATCCATTCAATTCTTTACTAATTTGCTCATATAAATCTTTACCTACATAATCCATGGCATCAGTAAATGTCATTTCATCGACGACGTAGTGCTCATAAAGAACATCCGTGACAATCGAGTGCTGAATAAAATCTTTATGTACAATCTGGCTATAAAGACCATATGTCATCAAATCTAAATAATTTTGAATACCATATTCCTGATATGCATATTTTAAGCTTTGATGTATATCGATAGGATTGATCTCATCCATTTCAATCTGTTCAAACTCATTTAGTTGCTGAAATACACTATTCGCAATTTCAATTAAGTCTAAATCTATAGACTGCTCATCATTCACTTGCCTTAAAGTCAATATCGAGACTACGTCTAAGGTTGCATCAAAACTAAAAAAACCTTTAGGATGCAAAAAATGCCATTCTTTAAAATCTCTCAACAGACCTAGAACATATTCTTTTTTAATAATTTCGGGTAAATAGATTAATACCCGTGGATCATACCAGCGAAAAAGAATTTTTTTATCTTGATCAACAATCACCAATTTCTTTTTTATAGACTCAACTAATTCATCTAGTTCTATATCAGACTTACCAACTCCGAAACCATGAACAAAATAGCTGTCGTTTTCTATTTCATGATTTTTTAGAAGCAACTGAATAAGGTTATCTTTTATTAAGTTGAATTTTTCTTTCGCTTCAATTTTTATAAATAAAAGATTTGAAACCTGCATATCCTTTTTTAAAGCTAATGGAATGTAGGCAATATTTTTTTTCTCAATCTTAGGTAAAAGATCATCAAAGATTGATTCATTTAATGTCCGATCAAGTAAAAATAAAATATGTCCATACGTATCTAATATTTGTAAGCAGCGATTTTCTAAAGCTAAGCAATCAAAATTTAAGTGTTCTGCTTCCATCTGCTTTTGAAAAGGAGAAACAATCACGATAAATCCACCTTTGCTGAACCATTTTGAGCAGCTTGAGTCTGCTTCGCCGAACAATCAGGTAAATCAATCGCAGGCGTACTAACAGATGCTCCGCTTTTAAACAAATGCTGTCCAGCCTTGACCTCAAACTTGCCACCTGTTGTTGGGAAGATTCCTGAGCTATTAATCTTGATACCTGAGCTGCCCCCAATCAAATTGATCTCTTTCGGACTGGTAATGTAAATCGTATTCTCCGTCGAGATAATTTGAATACCACCACGAGCGATCACATCCAAAGCATCACCTTGCGCTAAGATTTCAAACTTACCTTTTGCCGCAACTTGCTTAATCCCGCCTTGTGCTGCAAATAGACTGATCTTTTGACTGGCTTGGGCGATTAAATTCTTTTGCGTGGTTAGGTTAATGCTGTCCCCTGCAAACTGGTTCAGTTGTCCATCCGCTGATAGATGAATGTCTTCTGATGTACTGAGTCCTATACCATTGGGTGAACTCAGCAATAGCATTGCTTGTTCAAAACGAGAAATTTTGTCTTGAATCTGCTCTGCAAATGCCTGTAACTGCTCAACCGATTCCAACTCATCGGTTTGTTGATTCTTCGCCACTTCACTTAGGGCTTTGGCATTACCTTTGTTGCCTTCCAGCTGTTGTTTGGCTGTTTGCGCTTCGAGATGATCGCCTTGTGCTTGTTGTTGTGCATGGGTGGTAATCAGTAATCCTTCGCCTGCTCGAATCGCTCCCCATTGGTCAGTGCGTAGTTCAAAACCTTCGCCTCGGTCCTCGCTTTCTGCTTGGGCTTTAGGATGGCTGAGTTTACCGAGATTGAGTTGGCTGACCGCATGGCTGCTTTGCAGTTGCGCGCTGATCTGTCCAGTGGTGTCGTCAAAGCGTAGTTGGTTATAACCTGAGCCTTGGTATTCTTTGGATTTGATCCCTGCCAGTTTTTTGGTATCTGGCAGTTGTCCTTGGTCATCGAATTTGGTCGGACTGCGTTGTGCTTCGTGCAGTCGTCCTGTGACATAGGGTCGGTCAATGTTGCCGTCAAAGAAGTCGATCACCACGATTTCGCCGATACGTGGCAGGAAGCGTGCACCGTAACCTTCGCCAGCCCAAGGAGTGAGTACATCGACCCATGCTGAATCGGTATCGTTGTCGTTACTGCCTGCACCGCCATCATGTTGGTGATCCTCATTTCGGGTAAACAGGAATCGGACTTTAATTCTACCCCATTCATCGACATGGATTTCTTCACCTGATGGTCCAACCACTTTGGCTCGTTGTGGGTTGGCTGCTGGACGGTGTTGTAGGGGTTGGTATTCGGGTACAGTTTTGATATTACGACGTTGTAGCGTCAGTTGGTTGGCTTGGCGTTCTTCACTGTTGTTTGTGTGCTTGTGGTCTTGCTGCCATTGGCTTTGTTCAACTAATTGGCTGATTTGATCGCTCAAATCTTTGGGCAGGTTGTTTTGGTTGTAGTAGTTTTTGGCGATGATCAGAAATTCTTGGTCTGCCCCACTGTGTTGATTTATTTCAGGGTGTTCGTTCAGTTTAAACCAGTAGCCGACTTGGGTATCGCGTACTGTGGTATTGGCAATAAACTGTTTTGCTTGGGCATCGTGGTAATGACCGAGGTTTTGATTAAGTTTTTCAATTTGCTTGTTGCCTGATGCAGTTGCGCCATCTTCTCCATCGAGGTCTTGCATCCATGCTGGGGTGAAGTGCCATGCATCTTCAAGTCCCAGGCTGGCATTGTCGTGTTGTCCGCTATGTTGATGGCTGCTTTGTACACTGCCTGCACCGTCTTCTTGTTCTAGGGCATCGGCTTGCCAGCGTTGGATATGCACGGCTGTGGGTTGTAGACTACGTTCCGCAATGAGGCTGGTCATGCTGTCGTATTGTTCGGTGGCACTGCTGCGGTGGTAGCGAATCGTTCTTCGATTTAAGGCTTGGTATTGGTTGTTATCATCAATTAAGCGAAGTTTTTGTGCTTGGATCGGGCTATTGCTGTTTGCAACAGTGAGTTGGGCTTCGTCGATGAGCCAGTTAATGCCTTCGCTTCTGAGTAGTCGGGTAATGAAATCGTAGTCGCTTTCATTGGCTTGCATCACAAAGGGTCGGACATCGTAGTCTTGTGTCACGCCGCTGATATCAAGCGTGAGACTGGATGCGAATAAGGGGCTGCGTTGTTGCCATTCTTTAAACAGGGTTTGAATAATATCCAGTACGGTTTTATTCATAAACACGCGGCTGTTACGGCGTTTATGCCACAGTGCGGTGGCATCTTGGAGTTTGAGTTTATATAAGGTCAAACTTCCATCAGATTGTCCTTGTACGGCTTCGGTAATAATACCTGTGGTTCTAAATAATGTGCCTGTGTCGGTCACTTGATCAACGGCGACTTGGCAACCAATGAATTGTTTTAATGGGATGGTGGCATTGGTTGATAGGCAAATCAGTTCCGCAGTTACGCCCTGATTAATGGCATGCTGACCTTGTATTTTTTGTAGGAACACTTCTGTGTTGAGCGCTTGATTGGCAAATTGAATATGAATCGCGCGTTTTTGTGCGGTTAAGCCTAATTGCGACAATGCTTGGAATATGTTGTTCAACATTTGTTATAAAATATTTACTAAAATCTGCCCGATTCTATAATAAACATACAAGTTAGTCTATGTTTTTAATGTCAACCAATTGAAACGGGCACTTTACATAAAGTGAAATCCAATGCCTAGATGACTCGTCGCACTAAACTATTATTTGCTATACTACCTATCCTGTTTTTCGCTCCACCCTTTTTCATGTCACCATCTGCACAACGTTCTCTTATTGTCCAAATTGACCAACTTTTACCACAAACACAGTGCGGTTTATGTGGGCATCGTGATGGCTGTTTGCCTTATGCGAAATCGATTGCGGAAGGTGAAGCAGCCAATAAATGTGTTCCGGGAGGACAGCCTGTTGCCGATGCACTTGCTGTATTACTACAACGCCCTTATCTTACGGCCGAGCCAAGTGTTTGGGATATACAAACAGATGGGCGACCGCAAAGAATGAAAGCGATCATTCGAGAAGATGAATGTATAGGTTGTACCAAATGTATCAGTGCGTGTCCCGTTGATGCCATCATTGGCAGCGGCAAACTGATGCACAGTATTTTGACTGACCTGTGTACAGGCTGCGAATTATGTATTCCACCTTGTCCTGTCGATTGTATTGATCTAGTTGCAGATCTCCAACCTTTACCCACGATACAACAACGTCATATCGAACAAGATGATCTTAGACATCGTTACTATGCGCATATCCAACGTGAAGAAAAACGTCGTATCAGTCGTAAAGGGCCTATCGTACGTGCAGAAATTGATATTGAGTTCTTTGCTCAGTTTTCACAAGCCTCAAATAATATTCCGACGATTACCTTAGCAGACAAACCTAAAGAAAATCCTGTTCTGGATGCCAAAACAACCATTGAACTTGCTAAAACTCGCACTCAAATTAAGAAGTTAGAAAAGCAACTCAGTGTCCGTCCAGATGCACAAAAACAAGCCCAGCTCATTGCACTTCAACAACGTTTAAACGAGCTACAGGAAATCTAAATGCCCGTTAAAAATATGACCAAAAAGCAGATTCAAACCTTTTTTGAGCGTTTACGCGAACAGCGACCAAACCCTGAAACGGAACTCAATTATTCATCACCATTTGAGTTATTGATTGCGGTCATGCTTTCAGCACAAGCCACCGATGTCAGTGTAAATAAAGCCACCGACAAACTTTATCCGATTGCGAATACTGCTCAAGCCATTTTCAACCTCGGTGTAGACGGTTTAAAAACCTATATAAAAACCATTGGCTTGTATAACTCTAAAGCTGAAAATGTCATCAAAACTTGTGGTATTTTGCTGGAACAACATCAAGGTCAAGTGCCTGAAACACGCCAGGCACTCGAAGCTTTGCCCGGTGTAGGTCGAAAAACAGCGAATGTGGTGTTAAATACGGCTTTTGGACAACCTGCAATGGCGGTAGATACCCATATTTTTCGTGTCGGTAATCGTACAGGTTTGGCTGTTGGAAAGAATGTTTTAGAGGTAGAGCATCGCTTAGTTAAAGTCATTCCTAAAGAATTTATTTTAGATGCGCATCATTGGTTAATTCTACACGGACGTTATTGCTGTATTGCACGTAAACCCAAGTGTAATGAGTGCATCGTTTCTGATGTATGCAATTGGCCTGAACGCTTTGAGTTTGGCGCAAGCAAAGCCATCGCGATCAAAAATCTCAATTAATCCTGAGTCTCTTTATTCTTGTTCTTTTGCAATTCAGGATGTAACTGACGTTCTTTGCCATTTTTCTTATTTTCCAAAGCTTGTTGCGCTTGCACATGACGCAGCATTTTTTGACTTTGGTACAGTAAGAATAACAATAATGCAAAACTTAAAATAACAGCGGCGATCAAGACAATTTTTAGCATTTTTTCTCCAAAATAAAAAGAGCCCTATATTCAGAGCTCTTTTCCGATCAACAATCCAAATTATTTATCTAGGATCGCAAATAAATCTGTTTGCACATTTTCAATCGCACGTAAACCATCTAACTTATTGTAAGTTGGTGCGTTCTCACCAGAAGCTGCACGGCCTTGGTAGAAACCAACCAATTGTTCAGTTTCGGTGTGATAAGACGTTAGACGCTTACGAATCGTAGCTTCTTGATCATCAGGACGCTGTACCAACTCTTCACCTGTTTCATCATCTTTACCTTCCACTTTTGGTGGATTGTAAACAATGTGATACACGCGGCCAGAAGCTGGGTGCTGACGACGACCTGAAAGACGCTGAACAATCTCTTCATCTGGTACATCAATTTCAATCACATGATCAATACTGATACCCGCTGATTCTAATGCTTCAGCTTGTGGAATCGTACGTGGGAAACCGTCAAAAATACAACCATTTTCACAGTCAGGCTGAGCAATACGTTCTTTAACCAAGCCAATAATCAGCTCGTCAGATACTAAGCCACCTGACTCCATCACGCTTTTCGCTTTTAAGCCAAGTTCAGTACCTTCACGAATTGCAGCACGGAGCATATCACCGGTTGAAATTTGTGGGATATTGTAGCGCTTACAGATCAACTGAGCTTGAGTACCTTTGCCTGCCCCAGGTGGTCCGAGTAAAATAATGCGCATAAAGAACATCCTCATCTAAAAACAATAAATTTTAAATTGAGCAATATCATACAGAGTTATCACTCAACCAACATCAAATTAATTATAAGAAAGCAACAAATAAGTGAATTAAACCAGCCAAGAAACCGGTTACCCCACCCAGTACAATTAAAATCCATTCATCTTCTTGGAATGCAGGACGTAATAAGTTCTGGAACTCTTTCGGTGTTAGTTCACGAATACGCTCTCTAAACATATGAAAGATTTTCTGCGCACGGCTTGCATTCAAGGCTGGATCACATACTGGACCCATGGTAATTTCAATTGAACGATCAATCAAGTCGGTCTTTAGTCTAGCATACTCCCTAGGACCTAAAGATAACTGCAACGACGTGCGTACCAATGGTGTTTCCATGATTTCATTGATATGACGTTTAACAATACGGCGTGTTTTATCTTTCTTACTGCCATACATCATTTCAGTCATAATTGACTTCAAGGTAATCAAATCTTCAGTCACTACACTCGCAAATACATCAGAAACTTCTTCCTGACGCTTCATAAATGCACCTTGAACATTATAAGTTCCAATCTTGAGGACTGGCACAACCCAAGGGAATTTACGGTCTTTGGTCAAACGGAAAAACTGCGGATAGCGAACAGGATGCGGTTGAATTGGATTGAATACCATCCAAATTGCGATCCAGTTGGTCAAGAAACCCCATATCGCAGCCCAAAACGGCACTGTCCAATGCCAAGGCACCACGAACCATACAATCATCTGGAAGATACCGAAGAACATCCCGATGAGTGCACTAATATGCCAAATAAAGTTAATTTCTTTTTGTCCAACCTTGAGGAACATGCGCACCATCAAACGGCGATCACCTTCCATTTGGCTGACCACCATTTCTCGCATATCTACCAATGACTCAACATTCAGAGTCAGCTCGGTGACAAGCTCTCTCAAGGTGGTTGGTAATTGCTTATGTGCTTGTGCATAAATACGGCGTTTAATGGAATAAGGTAAGTTTTCCCATAACACCGCATTGCGATCAATCATGACTTCATCAATGAGATGTTCAAGCTCAAAACCAACTTGCTCACCAATGATCATCGCCATGTCTTCAGGATCCATTGCTTCTAAAAACTCGCGCAATGATCCCAATTTAGACAAGGTATTATCCGTAATAATGCCTGAAATACGCCCCGCTTTGCGTGGCACGATTCCTTGCCACCCCACAGGCAATGGCCCTAAGTGAAATCCCCAAAAGTTAATCGGGTAAAACACCATTTTTAAAGCCATCCACACATGTGCCCAAGTCACAAAAGCAGTTACAGGTATAATACTGAGGACTGCCCAAAAATCTGGACGTGCTAAAAAAATCTGCCACAATTCATTGACGTAATCAAACATGCATGACTCTCAGAATTATTGATACATGATGGTTTATAAAAAAATGAACAGTGTGTTCACTCCTATAAACCAAAACTTAACGAATATGAAAATTGCAGCGTTGGTTCAGTTTTCTCAATCACGTTTCCACGATCATTTTTGAGTTTTTCACCCGCTCCAATTCCCACACTAAAGGTACTGATGCGTTCTGAATTTAGCCACACGTACGCAAGATCGACACCTGCGCCTAAACGCGCTTTTTCTTCACCATCAATTTGTTTACTTTCTATATGGCCGGCATACGCACCGATGTAATAACCATTTTTATCTGTGCCAGTAAGATGATACGGATAGCGAAATCCGACTTGTCCCCCTGCTGGATTTTCATCATTTAAAAAAACACCAGCTTTGGCATAGGCGATCCCATAAGGATTTACCCACTCAAGATTGGCATGTAATAATTTTTTGGTAAAACCAGCCCCAACATTCCACGTTGAAACGTTTGCCCCTGTCAATTTTGCTTCGGGAAGATATGCATTCTCTCCTGCATGCGCTAAACCATTTGATGCTAAAACCGCGAGTAAAAGATAAATTTTTCTCATTATTTTCTCCATTTTCCCTAAGAGTGTATATTGGTCTTTCCATTTCAAACAGTTTGTGACTTTAACAGAATTATTTTGCTTCTAATATACAAGACCGTACAATTTTAATGTCTGCAAAGTCAAAAACTGTCGCGTCATCATTTGCATGAAGTGTTGAAAATTCTACAGTAAGATCATGCAACTTACGTTAAAATGTTTAGCCAATCCACCCCTCAATCGTATAATTAAGTCGACACCCTATGAAACAGCACTTTCTTTTAAAAAACATGCAACAAGAAAAGCGCATTTATAAGGGTCGAATTTTGTTTGCAATGTTTCTGGTTGCGACTTTTTTACTTTTACTGATTTGTCGTTATGCATATTTACAGATTGTTCATTACGATGATTTTACAACGGCCTCAGATAAGAACAGAATTCGCTTGCAACCTCTTCCGCCTGCTCGTGGTTATATTTATGACCGCAATGGTATCCTGTTAGCAGATAATTATCCTGTATTTACAGCCACACTCAGTCGTGCTGATGTCAGTGATATTGACGATAGCATTGAGCGCTTAGTTCCAATCCTAAATCTCACACAAGAAGACGTTGACCGATTTAAAAGTCGTGTAAAAACAGCACGAAAGACCGAGCGAATCACCATCAAACTTAATCTAACCGAAGCAGATATTGCCAAGTTTAGTGAAGTTAGATATGCATTTCCCGGCGTAAAAATAGAAACACAAATGACGCGCTATTATCCATTTGGTGAGTTATTTGCGCATGTAATCGGCTATGTAGGTCGTATTAACGATAAAGAACTCAAAGCGATTGATAAAGACTTATATGCGGGTACCAACCTCATTGGCAAAATTGGGGTGGAAAAAAGCTATGAAGAACTGTTACATGGTTTCCCCGGATACGAGTCAGTTGAAGCTGATGCTCACGGCAATGTACTGCGCAATCTAGGCCGCAAAGATCCCACTCGCGGTAATGATTTATATTTGTCACTGGACTATGGCTTACAAACCATTGCATCAGAGCAACTCGCAGGACGTCGTGGTGCAATTGTGGCGATGGACCCGCGTACAGGTGAAATTTTAGCGTTGGTGTCTAGTCCAAGTTTCAATCCAAACTTATTCGTAACTGGAATTAGTTTCAAAGATTATGGCGAGCTGCGCGACAATCTGGATCAACCCCTCTTTAACCGTGCTGTCCAAGGTGTGTACCCTCCAGGGTCAACCATTAAACCGATGTTTGGTTTGGGTGGTATCCACTATGGCTTGGTGGATTGGAATACAGCGATTTCTGATCCGGGCTATTTCTCACTACCGGGAGATAGTCACCGCTTCCGTGATCACAAAAAGAGTGGTCATGGTCTCGTCAATATGCACAAAGCACAGATTGTTTCATGCGATACCTATTTTTATGTACTGTCTTATCGCATGGGCATTGAAAAAATGAATGACTGGATGCGCCAATTCGGTTTTGGCGAAAAAACAGGAATTGATTTGCCGAGTGAAAGTACAGGCTTATACCCGAGCCCTGCATGGAAAATGCGCACTCGAAATGCAAAATGGTTAAAAGGTGAAACGATTTCCGTGAGTATTGGACAAGGTGCTTTTACCTCAACACCTTTACAATTAGCAATGGCAACTGCCATTACAGCAAATCAAGGTGCTCACGTAACCCCTCATGTATTACGTGAAACCAAAGGTACCAAAAAATTTGATGTCCACAATGCCCCAGACGGACAAATTAAATTTAATGGCACACTCGATGATTGGATCAAAATGCGTGAGGCAATGGTCGATGTCATTCAATCAGGTACAGGTCGAGGCATCAAAAGTGGTCTACAATATTCCATTGCTGGTAAAACAGGGACAGCCCAAGTTAAAAGTATTGCGCAAGGCAAGCGTTATAATGAAGCGGCACTTTCTGAACGTCAGCGCGATCATGGTCTATTCGTTGGTTTTGCCCCTGCCGAAAATCCTGAAATTGCCATTGCAGTGGTTTGGGAAAATGGTCGAAGTGGCGGTGCAGCCACACAAATTGCCCGTCCAATTTTTGATTATTGGCTGGTAAAGCGTAAAACTGATCCATTGCGTCCAGCCAACCATCAAGTTAGCGGTGGTCTCATGACTGCTGGTATTAAACCGGGTGAGTTACCAAGTGGTAACGGAACGATCGAAAGCATCCAACAAAATACAACGGCAACGACAGACGCAGCACCGACCAATAATCCTCCAATCGTAACTAATAGCACAGCGACAACAACTCCTGCTCAAGCAAGTGAAGGAGCAACTGAATAATGAAAAATCAATTGCGTATTATTGGTGGAGAGTGGAAACGTCGAACACTCCCATTTGCCAATATTGAAGGTTTACGACCTACACCTGATCGGGTTCGTGAGACTTTATTTAACTGGCTGATGTGGGATATTCAAAATACACAGGTTTTAGATCTATGTACTGGATCAGGTGCACTTGCTTTTGAAGCCCTATCACGTGGTGCTGCTCAGGTCGTGATGATCGAACCGAATGCAACTCAAGCAGGTTTTTTAAAAGAAAACATTCAACTGTTAAAAGCCCAAAACTGCAAATTGCTCGTATCAACAGCACAACAGGCTTTAAAGAAATTAAGCACTTCATCATTTGATGTGGTCTTTCTCGATCCACCTTATAGTCTTGATCTATGGCAAGAACTGGCTGAATTGACTGATCCATTGATCGTAGAAAAAGCTTATATTTACGTCGAAGCTGATCGAGATTTATCTCAACTCAAACTTCCAGCTACATGGCAAAAAGTTAAAGAAACCAAAGCAGGTCTGGTTCGAGCAGCTTTATATCAAAAAATAAGCTAAAAAATACTTAGCCAAAAGAACCGAATCAATTGTCCACGATCATAAGGGAAACTGGATAGATATTCATAACCGATGCGATTGCTTTGATTGAGTTGATAAACGATGCCATAGCCCAGTGAAATTGAGAAATCGTCCAAAGACAAGTTTGTGGTATCGCCTGTTAACATTTTTTGATTAAACTGATTGGTTTGGTATGCGGTGTAGTTATATACACGCCAACGTTCATCTTGAAAAAATTGATTATGCAAAACGGAGTAATCAGCCTGCCTCTGTGGATAGGCTGAATCAAACATGTGTTCAGCATCATCGTTTATCTCTGCAAAAAAATCATAGTCATTCGCATAAGTTCCAACAGAGAGAATCATCAAAAAATAGAATAAGAGAATGTGCTTAATATGCATAACAAGATGTGTAATGATGACCCTCTTTAGCATACCGCTAAAAATCATTTTTTATCAATCAATTGAATATTTTTTATGCTTGATACACAGTCATTTTAGAAGAATAGTTCCATTTTTAAATCCAACCTATTTAATTTTTGTTCAATTAGATATACACAGCAAAAAAAGATTAAATTTTATTATGTTAGACATAAATAATTAATATATAAAATCAATATTTTATACAATAATGCCAACTCTTAAATTTCACCTTATCTCTCATGAAGCTTTTTTTCTTGTCTATTGTCACTTTAAGCTTAACTGGTTGTGTCTTTGGACAATCGAATGAAATAAAACGTGCCGAAAAAATTTTGCAAAATTTTCAATGTAATAATATTGAAACGAGCCAACTCGCCACCTCATCCATCACCAACTTTCATCAACAAACCCTTGCAGTAAATAAAGAAAAAGTGTCAACTTACATAGACCAATATAAAAATGGTGAAGATCTTTTTAACATTCCTTTGGATGAGGTTGTAGAACAAAAATATCAACTTTATAAACAAGCTTGTCAGGCACTTGGCGGAGTATCATCCCCAAAGCAACAGATTACTTTAGGTTCTGCTGAGTAAAGAAAAACAGATGTGCTTGGCTTATTTTTGGAAATCGCATGATCGAAAAACATCTAAGTTTGAAGCACTACATTGCACTTGCTATGCTTATACTGGCTGTAGTCGTTGCCAGTATTGATCCACTCGAATTTGAATCATACCTGCTCCATCAGGCAGGTACGGTTTTGATGCTGATCGTACTGATCCTAAGCATAAAAAGGATCGGCATCAGCTTTGTCAGTTTTTGTTTATATCTACTTTTTCTTTTCATTCATATCGTTGCGGCACATTACCTCTATTCCTATGTTCCTTATAATGAATGGATCTTAAAATTATTTAATTTCGACTTAAATCAAACCATGGGTTGGTCACGCAATATGTATGATCGACTAGTGCATTTTGCCTATGGGGTATTACTCTATCCTTTTTTCTATCGTTGCTTTCAAGTGTGGTTCCCAACTGCAAAGCCTTTTACACTGTTCCTATTGGTCATTCAATTTGTCATGGCTTCAAGTATGCTTTATGAGCTACTGGAATGGGGACTTTCGTTGGGTTTATCTCCTGAAGATGCTGAAAACTATAATGGTCAACAAGGTGATATGTGGGATGCACACAAAGACATGTTCTTGGCAACGATAGGTGCGATTCTCATCGGAATAATTCAACTCTATAAAGAAAAAACTCCTATCCGAAAATAAGAGTTTGAATTGACACGATTTCGCCTATTAAACGATTGAATGCTGCACTACTTCTAACTGTTCAAAAGGATCAGATTTCATGACTTGTGCATATTCAACATGTGTTGAGTATACCGCTTGAGTTGTGACGGCAGGAGTTGATTCTGTCCCTACAAACTGATTGAGTACATCATCAACTTGGTGATCAGAAGAATCTGATGAGAGCAGTAAATCATCTATTAGCATGTTTTCAAGCTCTGGCGGTTCATCAAAAGTTACGATCGAATCACTTTCTAAAGCCGCTAAATCAATGGGTTCTACTAAAGAAACTTCAATTGAATCTAATTCCAAATTTTCACTGTATGCAACGGTATTGGTTGTCGTCGGTGCAACCACAGTAAAATTAAATGAATCACTCACTTCACTGGTATTACCTGCGGCATCCGTTTGCGTGAGGGTGATCTTATGTGCCCCTAAAGCAAGATCTTGGCTGATTTCGAAACTCCATTTTCCATCATTTCCGACAGTAACAGTTCCAATTGGTTGACCATTATCATAAATGGTTAAAACAGCTTTTGCTTCGCCTCTTCCAGATAAAACAGGTTTGGCATCATCGGTACTGCCACCTGCTGCGACTGCACCTTTTACTGCACCAACATCATCCATGACCTTTTCTAAGATTGGCTTATTTGGCGCAATGGTATCTTTACTACCCACCACATTTGCCTCAACCGAACGATTTCCAGCAGCATCAATCACGTAAACCTTACCGATATTTTTATCAGTTAAAGCTGGCGATACAGCAATAGTGAATTTCCCATCAGCTCCTACAGTGCCCGTACCGATAATTTTTCCCTCAGCATTTCTAATCTCAATTTTAGCATTTGCTTCCGCTGTGCCTGAAACTGAGTCTCCAGCAGCATTGATTTGTACCGTGGCTTGGTCAGGTGCAATGGTGTCTTTTCCTGGGCTAATTTCGACAGGCTTTGATTGATTGCCTGACGCATCTTCAATAATAATTGTGCCTTTTTCACCTGAAGCCAATGTAGGAGAAATATTTACCTCAAATTTACCTTGTGCATCAACCGTACCACTGCCAATCACTTTCCCATCCGCATCTTTAATAATGACCTTGGCATTAGCCTCTGCTTTTCCGTGGATAGAAGTACCTTCTTTATTGACTTCGATTAAAGGTTGTTCAGGTGCAACCGTATCTTTGCCCGCAACCACCTTGGAAGGTTCCGACTTATTACCAGCCGCATCCTCAGCAATGACGGTACCTCCTTTGTCACTGGTTAATGGCGGTGAAACTTGAATCGAATATAGCCCCTCTTTATTGGCTTTGACCGTACCTAAAAGATGTCCATCCGCATCAAAAATAGACACTTTGGCATTGGCTTCTGTTTTCCCAGTCACAATCGTTCCATCTGCATTTAATTGTGCAGTTGGAGCATCAGGGGCAATTGTATCTTTGCTTCCTGTGACTATCACACCTTGTGAAACATTTCCTGCACGATCTACAGCAACGACACTGACCTTATTACCGTTGACCAATGGTTGATCGAGCTTAATGGTATAGTTTCCTTGATCGTCAGCTTGCCCCGTGGCGATCACCTTACCAGTCAGATCACGAATCAGAATTTTCGCTTTTGCTTCGGTTTTTCCTGTGATGGTTTGGGTGTCGCTAGATAAAGCTGCGGTTGGTGTGGCTGGGGGGGTGATGTCTGGTGATTTATTATCTTTATTTTTATCTTTGTCATCGTCATCTTTCACTGCCCATAAATAAACTCCTTCCGCGGCCAGTGCCACCAGACCCGCTTTCATCAATTGTGATTTGCTGATCCCACTATCATCTATTCCATCCTGTCCCATGGGCGTTTGTGCAGAGACTTCCGTATATGCAAATTGAGTTAACTGCGTTGTTGGGACATAACGAATAAATTTTCCAGAATCATCAAATTGAGCAACCTCATAAGTACCGTCCTCTTTGACGAGTGCTAAGGTATGTTCAGTGACATTTACATCATTATAAAAACCACTGATAACAATTTTTTCTCCACTGTTGAGTGTAATGACAAGGTCATCACCTTGTTTCATCATGGATTTAATATCTGCTTGAGTTACACCAATCTGAACAATAGAAGGTTGATTAAGAATCACATCTTGCATTTGCGCATCTTGTAAAGTCATTAAATTTTTTTTTGAAGAAACGACAACCTTTGTCATTATTATACTCACTGATCAATTATATTTTTAAACACTTGTCGATTAATGAATAATTAAGTTATTAATCTAGCAATTAAAATATCAAATGATCACGATAAGGACAATCTTTGCCGACAGAAGTTTTGTCAATTTTATTTAACTAACCATTTGTTCAAAACTCCTGTCAGAAATGATGAAAATAACCACCAAAAAATAAAGAAGCCAGTCATATGGACTGGCTTTCTTTTAAAGAATCGATAGACCTTTTCATCATTATTTACCCCTCTTTGTATTTCTCCTAACTGGAGTAGCAAAAGGATGTACGAAAAAGTCTATTGTAAATTTAATTAGAATTTAGGATCACGCATTTGAACCAATGTACTGTTCGCTTTAACTAAACTATCAGTAATTTTATTCATTACCGTCGGAATCAAACTCTCAGCCATTTGCGCAGCTTGCAGACCGAGTTTTTCACCCAAAGTTGGACGTTTACGCGTATTGATCACATAGACATCGTGCTGTGAAAGTAAGCCAAGCAAATATTCATCAGAAGTCTGTAATTTATCGACCAAGTTTAATTCACGCGCATCTTCACCATACCAATGTTCGCCTGTTGCAACTTTTTCAACATCGAGTTGTGGACGATATTTTTCAATAAAGTGTTTAAATAAGACATGCGTTTGCTGTAACTCTTCTTCAAACTTGGCTTTGCCTTCCGCTGTATTTTCTCCAAACATGGTTACAGTACGTTTGTACTGCCCAGCCGTATACAGTTCAAAATCAACATTATTATGTTTTAGTAAACGATTGAAATTTGGTACCTGCGCGACTACGCCGATTGAGCCAACCACTGCAAATGGTGCTGAGATAATTTCATTGGCAATACATGCCATCATATAACCACCGCTTGCAGCGACTTTATCGACACAGATGGTGACATGAAAACCAGCATCACGTAACCGTACCAACTGTGCAGCTGCCAAGCCATAGCCATGCACCATCCCACCAGGACTCTCCAAACGTACTACGACACGATCCTGACCCGCTTTGGCTGTGGCCAATATCAAGGTGATTTCTTCACGAATCGAATCTACTGCCGAAGCTTGGATATCCCCTTTAAAATCGAGGACATAAATTTTTCGATCATTCTTTTTACGAACTTTTGCTTCTTTAGCGAGTTGTTGAACAAGCTGTAATAATTCCAAACGAGATGCGGTGGTTTGCGTAATCTTTTTTCTTTGTTCATTTACACGCGCATTTAAATGACTGATACGAATTTCAGCAGGAAATTTAGGTAAATGGAATAACATAAAATAAGTGCTCTTTAGTTCGGCTTTATTGCTCTAAGATGTGGCCTGTTCAATAAAAATTCAATAGCGATTTTGCAAAATAGATTCATTTTCATCGATATAACAAAAAAAACACCCAACCAGCCAGACGCTTGGTCCGACATGAAGGGTGTTTTTTAGAGCGTTCGTGCGGAAAATAATTAACCGAAACGACCCGTAATATAGGCTTCAGTAAGCTGATGATCAGGTTGAGTAAAGACTTTTTCAGTCGAATTCACTTCAATTAAATCACCTAAATGGAAATAAGCTGTACGATCAGAAACACGCGCCGCTTGTTGCATTGAGTGCGTTACGATTGCAATGGTATATTGCTCTGAAAGCTCAGAAATAAGTTCTTCGATTTTTGCTGTTGCAATCGGATCAAGCGCAGAACATGGTTCATCCATCAGGATCACTTCTGGACTAACTGCAATCGTACGTGCGATACACAAACGTTGTTGCTGACCACCCGATAAACCAGTCCCCGGTTGGGCTAAACGATCTTTCACTTCGTCCCATAGCCCTGCTTTACGCAAGCTATTTTCTACAATTTCTTCTAAATCATATTTATTGCGTGCAAGCCCATGTAATTTTGGTCCATAAGCGACATTTTCAAAAATCGACTTTGGAAATGGATTCGGCTTTTGGAACACCATACCTACCTGTGCACGTAACAACACAACATCAAGATTAGGATCGTAAATATCTTGTTCATCTAAAGTGACTTTACCCGTTACACGACAGATATCAATCGTATCGTTCATACGGTTCAAGGTACGTAGAAAAGTTGATTTACCACAACCTGACGGTCCAATAAATGCAATCACTTCATTTTGGTAAATATCAAGATTAATGCCTTTGATCGCTTCAGTTTCACCATAATAAACATGAACATCTTGCGTACTGATCTTCACATCACCATGCTGCAATTTTTTTGTATGGGCCGATGTTTCAAATTGTGCGACGAAAGCGGTACCTTGCTGTGCAGGTCGTTCAGACGATGTAAATTGAGTTTGCTGTGGGTTCACTGATTTATCCTTTTCTAAGGAGTTCGTGGTATCTATAGTATTCATCATGTTATCTCCGATTACCAACGTACTTCAAATTTCTTACGTAACCAAATTGCAAGGCTGTTTAAACCGATCATTAATGCAAGCAATACAATAATTGCTGCCGCAGTTCGCCCTTCAAAGAAATTACGCAACTCATTACCTTGCCATAAGAAAATTTGTACTGGTAATGCCGTAGATTGATCTAATGGCGAAGCAGGTACACTTGCCACGAAAGCACTCATACCAATAAGCAAGAGCGGTGCTGTTTCACCTAATGCTTGAGCAACTCCAATAATTGCACCTGTTAAAATACCCGGTAAAGCTAATGGTAAAACATGGTGAAATACAGTTTGAACTTTAGATGCGCCCAGCCCTAAAGCTGCTTGGCGGATCGAAGGTGGCACTGCTTTTAATGATGCACGTGTGGTAATAATCACAGTAGGCAATGTCATCAAACTCAGAACTAAACCACCGACCAAAGGTGCTGAAATCGGTAAATGGAACCAACCGATAAAAATCGAAGCACCCAATAAACCAAAAACAATTGAAGGTACAGCAGCCAAGTTATTAATATTGACTTCGATAATATCCGTCAACCAGTTTTGTTTAGCAAACTCTTCCAGATAAATCGCACTCGCAACACCGATTGGAATCGAAATAAAGATCACAATCAACATCATAAACAGCGAGCCCATGAAAGCACCAGCTAAACCACTTGATGCCAAAGAGCTACGAGAATCAGGATTGGTAAATAAGTTGAAGTTAAACGTACTAGCAATGATCCCTTTTTCTTTAAGTTCATCTGCAATCTGACGAACTTCTGGGCTCAATTGTTGTTGTTCATCTGGCAAAGATCGATCGATATTACCTGCCAACCAGACATCAATATTGGCATCAGCAAGAAATTCGATTTCCTGTTTTTTACCGATCAAAGATGGATTTGCAAAAACCATATCACGTAAACGATACGACTCAGAGCTGGTATACAATCTGCTCAAATCATCTTGTTTATCTGCTAAAGACGGATCTTTTGCGACCAGACCATTGATAATCAATGCATCCCAATCAACCATTCCCATTTCAGTTTGCCACGCTACATAGCGCTCTTGATAGTCAACAGGAGCTTCGCCCGCAAGCTGTTTTGGTTTTGGTCCAACATCAATGATGGCTGGATCAAAATAAACAGGCACTGTCATGCTGGCTTGCCAAAATGCAGGTAAACCCTTTGCTAAAATACTCGTAAATAACAGCGCGACAAAGGCCAAACCAAGCACAACAGCAGAAAATCCAAAGAAGCGAAATGCCTTTTCTTTACGATGGCGTTTGCCAAGCGACTTTTCGATTCTTTCTTTACGTTGTGCACGTAACTCTTGCGCCGTTTGTGGATCAAATACATTTTGATCCACAGGAGAAGATGTATTTGATGAACTCATTCGTATTGCTCACGATATTTACGCACAATGTACAATGCGACAATGTTTAAACCTAAAGTAATAACAAACAACGTTAAGCCTAATGCAAAAGCCACTAAAGCTTGCGGACTAGAAAAATCTGAGTCACCTGTTAACTGAGTAACAATGGTCATCGTGACCGTAGAAACCGCTTCAAATGGATTCGCATGTAAAACTGGGCTATTCCCTGCAGCAAGTACCACGATCATGGTTTCCCCAATCGCACGAGAAGCTGCCAATAAGAATGCACCGATAATACCCGGCAAAGCAGCAGGAATAATCACACGACGAATCGTTTCTGATTTGGTCGCTCCCAAACCTAATGAACCATCACGTAGCGTACGAGGTACTTGAGTAATAATATCATCCGATAAAGAAGACACAAACGGAATAATCATGATCCCCATGACCAGACCAGCTGTCAGTGCGCTGGTGGCATTAATATTAAGACCGACGCTTGCGCCTGCCATCTTAATAAATGGACCAATAATCATCATCGCAAATACACCGTACACAATGGTCGGAATACCTGCGAGAACTTCAATCGTTGGTTTCGCCCAAGAACGTAAGCGCGGAGAAGCATATTCGGCGAGATAAATCGCGATCATTAAACCAACAGGTACTGCGACTGAGAGTGCAATTGCACTCACCATTAATGTACCCCACAGTAATGGTAATAGTCCGTAACTGCCTGATACTTGACCGACTTGACTAAATCCAGGCTGCCATACAGTACCGAAGAAGAAATCGAAAGGGCTTACGAATTTAAAGAAGTTGAGTGCTTCACCAAACATCGACATCACGATACCGATAGTGGTGAGGATGGCAACACCTGAACATAAAATCAGTGCGACATTAATCGCACGCTCTACTTGATTACGCGCGCGATACTGTTCACTTATATGTTTTTTGGCCCAAATCAAACCACCCAGTGCTACACTAATGACCACCGCTATTTTGGCAAATGTACCAATCGCTATGAATCTAGCCAGTTGCTCTGCTGCGGCAACTTCATATGCAACAGGCTCACCAGCAACACCAAAGCCAGAAGCTATTGCCTGAACACGACGGATCAATACATCCTGTCCAGCAGGATCTAAAGAAGCACTGACAGATGCAGGAATATGATTGAGAATAATATGTTGTAAAATACTCGGTTCAATCAAGTTCCACGTGATCAAAATTAAAAAAGCAGGAATACCACACCACAAAGCAACCAACGCACCGTAATAACCAGGACGAGAATGTAGTGTGACTGAGTTATTTCCTTTACCTGCTAGGTTACGGCTTTTGCTCAGCCCGATTTGATATGCAATTGCCATGAGGGCTAATAACACACCTATGAGTAGCAGATTCATGTGATCTCCACCGTTTTTCCAATTCCAATCATTTGAAAAAACCTAGTTTGACAAAAAGGCCGATGGTAAATTCCCCTCACCATCAGCCTCTATTAACACCAATATTACTTAAATACTTTACCAGCTTTAAAGTCGGCAAGGATTTTTGCACGTTCAGCATCAGACAAAGGAATTAAACCAGCTCTTTCTAATTTAGAGCCTTTACCAGAAGTCTTCTTGTTCAAGAAGAACTCAACAAACTGCGGTAAACCTTTCACTGATTGTAAATGCTCGCCTTTTACATAGAAGAATAAAGGACGTGATACAGGATATTTACCACTTAAAATCGCGGCTTCTGTTGGTACGATATTGTTTACTTTTGCTACACGTAATTTATCACGGTTTTGATCATAGAAACTCAAACCAAAAACACCTACTGCACTTGGCGTTGTTCTTAAACGTGCCAATGTTTCAGTATAATCACCCGCGATTTCGATCACACGTCCGCCTTGACGGAAAGTCGTACATGCTTTCTTTTGTGCATCTTTGTCTAGGTTTTTAATGTATTCGTAAGCTTCACAGCCTGCATCAACCATTTTTTCTTGGAACACTTCACGCGTACCATGGTTTGAACCAGGGATGACCAAAGTAATCGGCTCATTTGGAAGTGTTTTATCGATTTGATTCCAATGTGTATACGGGTTTGGAACCATTTTGCCATTCGATGGTAACTCAGCTGCAATCGCAGTGAAGACATGATATGGCTTTAATTTGAACTCAGCTTTGTTGATGTTTGAGGCAAAAACAATACCATCATAACCAATTTTGATTTCATGAATCTTATTCACACCAGCTTTTGCACAAGCTGGAAGTTCGTTGCTGCGCATCGGACGTGAAGAGTTTGCGATATCAATCGTGTTGTCGCCAACACCTTGACAGAATTGTTTCAAACCACCTGAAGAACCGCCAGAACCGACAACAGGAGTTTTGAACTGTGGGAACGTATTACCAAACTCTTCCGCTGCAATACTTGAAAATGGCAGCACAGTTGAAGAACCAGCGATCTGAATAGTATCACGAGCTGCATGTGCAGTGGATGCCGCAGCTACCCCAGTTAATGTTATAGCAAGTGCGATTTGACGTGGATTTAAGCGCATTCTATTTCTCTCTCATTTATGCAATTTGAATTACAACTCTTTTTGGATTTAAGTGTTGCACTTTGGTTAACTGCATTTTGAATAGATAATATGACAATAAGGTTACAGCTTTATGACGCTTTGATGATGATCAATTTTAGTTGTAAATTATTTGCAGTTTTTTCTAGTTTAGCTATTTTTTATCACAATGCAATGCACCAGAAATTCGGCAACTTCAATCGCCCCTCACCTCCAAAAACGAAAAAGGCACAGATATCTGTGCCTTTTTCAACCGATTCAATGATTAATCGAGCGCTGAAACATACGTTCCTGCAACAATCGCATCTTTAATACGATCAGTCTCGATCAATACCAATGAAAGCAAGTTCTGTACGTTCTCAAGCGTTGCCACTGGGCTTAAAGTCGTCATTTTCAATGATTGAACTTGACCAACCTTTGTTACACCAATATTCGCCTCACCACGTGCAAATAATTCATCTGCGACGTTTTGGTTTAAGCTATCGATGAATTCAGCAGGATAGCCTTCAGGCACAACACGGAACAGCACTGAAGCAAATTGAGGTTCAATCAACAATTCAAGACCATTGGTCGCTTTAATATAGTCAGCAACCTCACGCGTCAATTTCACACCATGATCGATCATCGAACCATAAAGTTCTTCGCCCAATGCTTCAACCGTCATCCACAATTTCAACGCATCGAAACGGCGCGTCGTTTGTAATGATTTAGACACAAGGTTCGGTACGCCATGTTCTTCATCATAAGCAGAGTTTAGATATTCTGCTTCATAATGCATAAAGCGATAGTTTGCTTCGTCTTTCAATAAGAAAGCACCACAGCTAATGCTTTGGAAATAATGCTTATGGAAATCAAGCGTGATTGAGTCTGATAATTCGATACCGTCAAGCATTGCACGATGGTCATTCGAAAGTAACAGTGCACCACCCCAAGCTGCATCAATATGCATCCATGTACCATATTTGGTGGTAATTTCACGGATTTTCTTGAGTGGATCAATCGCGCCAGCATCGGTTGTACCCGCAGTCGCGACCACACAAGCCACGATTTTGCCTTCAGACTGAAGATGCTCCATAGTTTTTTCTAACGCATCGACATCCATTTGTGCATTTTCGTTCACAGGAACAGTGACAACAGATTGGAAGCCCATACCCATCATCGCCATGTTCTTTTGCACAGAAAAGTGTGCATTTTCAGAACAAATGACTTTGACGTTTTTCATTGCATCGGCTGGAATACCATCACGCTGTACAGACCATGGCTTGCCATTTTCGTCTTTCCAGTTTTTTGAGATACACCAGTCACGCGCAAGCAAGACACCCATCAAGTTCGACTGTGTACCACCAGAAGTGAACACGCCTGCTTGACCTGCACCATAACCAACTTTTTGACGAAGCCAATCAATCAACTGCACTTCCATCAATGAACCAGCAGGGCTTTGATCCCATGAATCCATCGATTGGTTGGTCGCATTGATCAACACTTCCGCGATTTGGCTTGTCACCATAGTTGGACAGTGTAAGTGTGCTAATGAATGCGGATGATGTACTTTTAAACTTTTATTTAGAAAAAGCTCAATCATACGTTGTAATGATTGTTGTACACCTAAACCTTGTTTCGATGGATTAAAAGAAATTGCTGCACGCAAATCTTTAATGCTTCCACCAGTGTACATTTTATCGCTTTGCAACCATGCTGAAACGGCTTCAACCGCCTCGCCCATTGCTGACTGATAGTCAGCAATGGATTGAGCATCATTGCAGAGTAACGCTTTACGATGTTCCGCAAAATCAACCATGAATCAGCCTCGCACTGCTTTTAATGCTTCAGCAATCGCTTTTTTGAAGCGTGCAATAACTTCAACACATTCATCTTGATTGATGATCAATGGGCAAAGTAAACGGATAACCGTACCATTGCGACCACCTTTCTCAAGCAATAATTTATTGTTGAAACATGCGGTTTGAATAGCTGCTGCCAACTGCGCATCCGCAGGAAGAGAACCCATATGATCTGCAGGTTTACGCTCGTCAACGATCTCAATACCAATCATCAAACCACGACCACGCACATTACCAATACATGGGAATTCTTGAGCAAGTTTCTTCAACTCTGATTGTAAGAAATCACCACGCTGTTGTGCATTTTGGGCAAGGTTTTGTTCCTTGATCACTTGAAGTGATGCTAATCCCGTACCCATTGCGAGTTGATTACCACGGAAAGTCCCTGAATGCGTACCCGGCTGCCAAGCATCAAACTTACGTTTAATCCCGAGGACTGCAAGTGGCAAACTACCGCCCACAGCTTTTGACATCACGACAACATCAGGCTCAATCCCTGCTTGTTCAAAGGCAAACATTTGACCCGAACGTGCAAAACCAGCTTGAACTTCATCCAAAATTAAAACGATATTGTGCTTTTCAGTCACTTCACGAATTTTTTGCAACCATTTCACAGGTGCAGCGACCACGCCACCTTCGCCTTGAATCGCTTCAAGGATCACTGCAGCAGGTTTAGTTACGCCACTTTCAACATCTTCGATGAAGTTTTCAAAATAGTAAGTTAAAGCATCAACACCAGCTTCACCACCCAAACCAAGTGGGCAACGGTACTCATGCGGATAAGGCATAAATTGTACGCCCGGCATTAAACCATTGACCGCATTTTTTGCACTCAAATTACCCGTCATCGCCAGCGCACCATGAGTCATACCATGGTAACCGCCAGAGAAGCTGATCACAGAACTACGACCAGTATAAGTTTTTGCGAGTTTAATCGCTGCTTCAGTCGCATCTGCGCCTGTAGGCCCACAAAACTGTAAACAATATTCTTCTTTACCACCTGGCAAATATGCCAAAAGTGCTTCTGTAAACGCATCTTTTAAAGGAGTTGTTAAATCTAAAGTATGCAATGGCAAACCACTTGCCAATGTATCTTGAATACTTTGAATCACCGCAGGATGATTATGACCTAAAGCCAATGTTCCTGCCCCAGCTAGACAATCAAGGTACTCTGTACCTTCAACATCAGTAACCCAGCAGCCTTGCGCTTTTGCTATTGCCAACGGTAGTTTACGAGGATAACTACGAACATTTGATTCCATCTGACTTTGGCGAGTCAAATAATATTCGTTGGTTACATTAGCGGCAGGATTTACGGAAGTAACGCTCATATCGAATTACCATCTCTGATATGGGTAAAAGAAATAAGTCTGGTGACTTGCGGTCGTAGGACTCGGTGCTTGTAAGAATCTAGCGCAGACACAATATTTTATATCTTTCAACTAGGAGCGAGATGATACCTAATTTTTAGAGAAAAGAAATACTTTTTATGCCTGACACTGATCTAATATTATTGAAAAAAAAGTTCTTTCAATTAAGTATGATGAATTATCATCATACTATGTGACAAGCGAAAGAAAGTAAGCTTTTTTTAACCAGACAATTATTTTTAGATAAATGGTCAAATATTACAAGCCAATGCATTGATTTATAAAATATTTGTTTATTTTTTCTTCGTTGCAAGAGAGCATCAAGATATTACAAATACCCCACAAAATGTGCAGATATTTTCCATGACTTCTTTTTAATATCGAACATGTAAAAATAAATTTTTGATACTAAATTCCAAGGATTTTTTATGCGTACTTTAGCTCTCATGACCATGATGCTTGGAGCAACACTGAGTCCAACTCTTTTTGCCCATGAGCCAGAAAAAATAAACTATAACATTGTCAATATTCAAGCCGATGCTTCACGTCAAGTGGCCAATGATGAAATGCGAGCTGTTCTCTATATTGAGAAAAGCCATAAACAACCTGCTGAGCTTTCAAATCAAATCAATCTACTGATGAATCAAGCACAAGCTGTTTCTCGTAAATACTCACAAGTCAAAGTAGAAACGGGGGCACAAAGTACCTATCCAGTTTATGACAATGACAGCAGAAAACTCAAAGAATGGCGTGGTCGCGCTGAAATCCAAATCGAGAGTAAAGACTTTAAAGCAGCCAGCCAGTTGATTAGTGAGTTACAACAAAATTTCCAAACTCAATCCATCAACTTTACAGTGTCTGATGAACAGCGTAAAAAAGTTGAAAATGAATTGATGATTGAAGCGTCTAAAAGTTTCCAACAACGTGCGCAAGCCATTAGCCAAGCTTGGAATAAAGCGCAATATAATCTTGTTAATCTAAACCTAAATACCAGTAATTATTTCCCGCAGCCAATTATGCGTGGTGCGATGCCAAAATTTGCAGCGATGGCAGAAGCAGCTCCTGCACAAGATATGGCAGCAGGCGAATCTAAAATTATTGTCAATGCCAATGGAACGATTCAGTTTAAATAATAAGGTCAGTTTCACTAAAGCCGTGCTCAAGCACGGCTTTTTTTAGATATATTGGACTAAAATATCTCCCATAAAAACAATAAACCCAAGCCATACAATTGTTATAAATGATAATAGTTATTATTTCATTTTGTGTAATAAAAGATTAATATTCGGTAAATTTACACCATTTTCTAGCCTTATGAAATTTACATCTTACTCTACCGCCTGTTTAGTAAAATTTCCGCCCTCTTCTCTAAGTCTCGCTATCACAACATTACTCAGTGGCATATGTCATACCGCAGTTGCCAATGAAGCACCACAAGCTGAAACGCAAACGCTTGCAACAATTTCCATTCAAGCACAAGGTAACTGGCTAGAGGAAGCAAATGCAGAAAAAGTACTGCAACATGCAGGTGCACGTACCATTATCGATCGAAACCGACTCGATGAAATCGCAACAACCTCTATCCGCGACGCTTTAAAACAGATTCCTGGAGTCCAAGTCCAAGACAGTAATGGTACTGGTGGAAGTGATGTTTCCTTGAATATTGGCGTACGTGGTTTAACCTCGCGCCTATCCCCTCGTTCAACTGTATTAATGGATGGTATCCCACTTGCAGTCGCTCCTTACGGTCAACCACAATTATCTTTAGCTCCAGTATCAATGGGTAATATTGAATCTGTAGATGTGGTTCGCGGTGCAGGTTCTGTTCGTTTTGGACCACAAAACGTGGGTGGAATCATTAACTTTACAACACGTGCCATTCCACAGGAGTTTTCAGGCTCAGTTGGCTTAACCACAGAATTTGCAACGGGTACAGATCAACTTAAATACACCCCAAATCTTTTCCTCGGTGGAACATTGGACAATGGTTTAGGTTTAGCTTTACTTTATTCTGGGACAAAAGGAGATGGATATAGGGAAGCAAATAATAATATTGACATTGATGATGTCATGTTAAAAACAGCTTACCAATGGACTGACCAAGATCAAATTGCCATTAACCTGCATCACTATGAAGGGCGTGGAGAAATGCCCGAAGGGTTAACTGCCGAAAAGTTTGTAGAAAATCCTTATCAATCTAATCAAAGTCGCAATTATTTCGCAGGGCGTCGATCTGATATTTCAGTGAAATATAGCCACAAAGATGACCTGAATAATTTTGAACTTTTGGGTTATTACGTTGATTCATTTCGTACCAGTGACTTAGAATCAATTGGCAATAAAGGCACAAGTACGCTCAGCAGCTCACCGCGTGATTACAAATACTTTGGTATTGAGCCGCGTTACTCACGTGCCTATCAATGGGCAAGTATGGATAACGAAGTGACCGTGGGTTATCGTTATTTACAAGAAGAAAGCTCTGAGTTTTCAGGACGCTCACAATATGACACCGCTACAGGAAGTCCTGGTAAGCCTATTGCAAACACAACCAGTGAAGGTGGCACCAAAGCACATGCGATTTATATCGATAACCGATTTGGCATCGGAGATTGGGTGATCACTCCAGGCCTTCGATTTGAATCAATTGATACACATAATAACTTCACCGCATATAGCAATGGCATACCAACCAACACGATCAATCCAAAAATCAAATCAGAAGAGTTCTTACCAAGCCTTTCTGTACTTTATAAAGCCAATGAGAACTGGAATATCTTTGCCAATGCAGGCGTTTCATTTGGACCACAACAATATAATCAACTTGTCACGACGAAAACTGTTGATGGTAAAAATACAGCTTTTTCAACACTTGATGGCTTACATCCTGAGAAGTCAAAAAACTATGAAATTGGTACCAAATATTTAGGTAATGGCCTCAGTGCCGAATTAACCGTATTTTATTTAGACTTCGATAAAGAACTTTTCTTAGAGCGCCCTGATAATATTGGTACAGGGATTTGGACAGATTTAGGTGCAACCAGCCATAAAGGAATAGAAACTGGGATCAGTTATGATTTTGGTCAACTCGCTGATGCTTTAGAGGGTCTTAAAGTCTATAGTAACTATACCTTTACCAAAGCAACTTCTGAAGCAGGCAAGTTTGAAAGCAAAGATTTACCCTATTATTCACGACACATAGGTAACCTAGGTTTAGCGTTTCAAGTTGATCAGTGGTCAATTAATGCAGACATGTTTGCGCAATCAAAACAACATGCTCCGGGTTCTGGTGATGTTTATCAGACACAAGAAACCGCAGATGGTCGTATTGGCGACATTCCGGGGTATTCAACTTTTGCAGTAAGGGCGGGTTATGATTTTAGTCATCAACTGAAAGGTTTAAAAGTTGCTGGAGGAGTGAAAAATGTATTCGATAAACAATACTTTACTCGCTCATCTGACTCAACGGGCGGTAAATACGTGGGACAGCCACGTACTTTCTTCTTACAAACATCTTTTGATTTTTAAATAAAAAAAAGCCCCGAAGCAATTAAACTCGGGCTTTTTTATGTTCAAAAATTTACTTCTTAAACGGCAATGCATATTTAAAAATACGCCCAACCACTTCACCGAACTGTTTCACAAAGCTCGCGTTATTATAATTTAAGCCATATTTTTCGCAGACAGCCTGAACTTTCGGTGCAATTTGGCGATAGCGACGTGCAGGAATATCTGGAAATAAATGATGTTCAATCTGATGACTTAAATGACCTGTCAAAATATGAAACGCTTCCGAACCCGTTAAATTGGATGAGCCACGAATCTGACGCATATACCAGTGTCCACGGCTTTCATTTTGTAAAATAGCTTTGGGGAAAACTTCCACATCTTTGGTGAAGTGACCACAAAAAATAATACTGAATGTCCAAACATTACGGATCCCATTGGCAACCAAGTTACCTGCAAAAACAGGAATTGCCGAAGGCCCTGCAATCAATGGGAAAAACACATAGTCTTTGAACATTTGCTTCATGATTTTCTTTTGCGCTGGCTGCCATTCACGCTTTAATTGCGCGACTGATTTACGCTTGTAAATCACTTTACCTAATTCAAGATTTTGAATCGCAACCCCCCATTGAAATAACAAGCTAAATGGCACGATGTACAAAGGTTGAATTAAAGTAAGTTTCGACCAACGTTGCTCAGGAAACAGACGAAACACACCATAGCCAACATCATCATCCATTCCTTTCACATTGGTATAGGTATGATGCTTAAAGTTATGCGTTTGTCTCCAATTGTCTGATGTTCCTACAGTGTCCCACTCATAGGTCTGACCATTGAATTTTGGATCATTCATCCAGTCGTATTGTCCATGCATGACATTATGGCCAAGTTCCATATTTTCCATGATTTTGGCAAAGCCCAATAAACCTGTACCCAATAACCATGCCGGCGGAAACCAACCAGCGAATAACAAAGCACGCCCTAATATGCTGCTATAACGAATAGAAGAATAGACACGACGGATATATTTGGCATCTTTTTCACCTAAATCATTCAAGACCTCTTGTTTGATTTGATCCAGCTCTCGCGCAAAATCATCTAACTCTGCGGCAGTCAAATCACGGTTTTTAGGATTTTTAAAATATTCAATTTTAACAAGCATATTCATAATCATTTTCTCGCTTATAGATCAATCACAAGATCTGATTGAGCCGAATTTACACAAATTTTTAATAGCTGAGCAGGTTCATGATTTGCTGAACCATTCAGAAGATTTTTGGTTGCACCTTGCGCTTTGCTACACGCGCATTTATTACAAATACCCATACGGCAGCCGTGATTTGGCTTGATGCCTTGCTGTTCTAAACTGGCTAAAATCGATTGGCCTTTTGGAATTGCTACCGTCTTATTGGACTGGGTCAACCGAACATTAATAAAGCCTGTATCATTTGCATCAACATCAAATTGACTCAAACTGAATGCTTCTGTCTGAATCGAAGCCGCATCTGCAAACAATGTTTCCGCTGTCGCTGCAAATCCTGATGGCCCACATGCATATACTGTCGTTTCACTTAAAGTCGTGAATTGCTCAACATGGCTTTGGTTTAAGCGTTGATCTTGTTGTTGGGTATAAAAAATTTGATAACTAAAATTCGGAAAATTTTCAGCAACTTCTTTTAAATATTCAGCATAAGCTGCATCTTCATGCGTTTTCACCCAATACATCAATTGAACAGGCATACGCACAAGTTGTTTTGACTGACAAAGGTCTTCAACCAGACTCAACATCGGGGTAATGCCACTACCTGCCGCGAGAAGTAATAAATGAGGGGTTTGAATATGACGGCGTTGCATTTCGCCATATGGTTGTCCGAAATACAGAATATCTCCGATTTTACTTTGTTCAACCAACCAAGAGCTCACGATTCCTTGATCAACCTTTTTAACAGTTAAACAAAGATTATCTTCATCCAATTGCATCAGACTATAAGTACGTTCGTAATGACGCCCAGCGATCTCAACTGTAATCGGATGATGCTGACCTGCTACTCCACGCTGCACATGACGATTGCACTGCAAAATAAGACTCACGGTATCTTTTGCCACGATTTGTTTTTTTACAACTTTGGCTAAGGGTTGATTAATCGACCATAGCGGATTGATCTTCTGTAACCAAAAATTGGCGTCATGGCTGTTCATTACGCTTTGAGCCAATGAATTGAATAGAGAATTTCTCTTTTCGGTTGCATACATGAGCAGGTACTCTGGTTGTTTTTTAATTATTATACACATGTATATATATTTGTATATATACATGTGTATAATAATTTGTGTTTCACAAGTTCACAGACAACCGCTATACTCTGAACTAGCTCACTTATATTTTGACAACAATGGTTCATTCTTCTTTGACAGCACCAACTCATGACACATTAGCGCAACAAGATGTCAATCCAGTTAAACAACCCATCCGTACTGTTGGGCGAAAAGCGACGATTACCAAAGAAGAATTATTTCAAGCAACCTTAAATTTAATCGGTCCACAAAAAAGCATTTCATCACTCAGTCTTCGAGAGATTGCACGTGAAGCAGCGATTGCGCCGAATAGTTTTTATCGTCATTTTAAAGATATTGATGAACTTGCAATTGCCTTAATTGATCGAGCAGGCTTGGTTTTGCGTAAAATTATTCGTGAAGCGCGATTAAAAGCCATAATGCAACAAAGTATTATCCGTAGCTCAGTCGAAGTGTTTATTCAACAACTCGATGCCGATGAAGGCAATCTCAGTTTATTACTTCGTGAAAGCTATACGGGTTCGACCTCTTATAAAGCCGCAGTTGATCGCCAGTTGATTTTTTTCCAACAAGAATTACAAGAAGACTTGATTCGTTTAGAGCAAATGAATAACAGCAAAATCAGCCATGCGGATATTGCAGCGAAAGCCATCACCCAATTGGTTTTCAATATGGGAGCAAAAGTTCTTGATCTGCCTGCCGAACAACGTCTAGAAGTTGCAGAGCAAACCATGGTGATGATTCGTATGATTTTGGAAGGTGCTCGCCACTTGGATGAAGCCAGTCTAAGATAAATGGCATCTAAGAACTCTAAATTACAATTCTAAAAGGGTAAGTATTTGAATATTAAATACTTGCCCTCTTTTTATAGTTTAAGTATTACAAAAGCATAGAAAATTAAAACACACAGTCCCCCATCATTAGGCGTAGGCTAAAGTTGAAATAAACGTTTTATTCACTTCGTTTCACCCTACTATAATTGAATGAGGTAACTATGAGTTCTTCAGCAGCTAAAACTTTAAAAGTTTATACACGTAATAATTTAGACGACTCGATCAAAGAAGCCACCGTAAAAATACTCAATCAAATTCTTGCCAATCTTATTGATTTATCATTGCTGACCAAACAAGCACACTGGAATATGCGAGGAAGTAACTTTATCGCTGTTCATGAAATGTTAGATATGTTCCGTACTTCGCTTATTACGCATTTGGATAATGTTGCAGAACGTGCAGTCCAAATTGGTGGAACTGCATTGGGAACGACTCAAACCGTTGCTGAAAGCTCGCATTTAAAACCCTATCCAGTCGCTATACACGCTGTACAAGATCACTTAAAAGAACTGGCAGATCGCTATGGTGTAGTGGCAAATCATTTGCGTGGCATGATTGATGAAATTCAAGATCCAATTTCGGAAGATATTATCCATGCTGCTTTGGAAGATTTAGATCAATATTTATGGTTCTTGGAAGCCAATATTGACCAAAAATAATTTTATCTCAGCATAAAAAAACGAGGGAAATACCCTCGTTTTTTTATTGAAACGATTAAATTTAAGGTTTAACCACAACCAAAACTTGAATCGCTTCTGGTGTCACAGAAAGACCATCCAATAAACCCAAGCCTTCTTGCTGGAACTTTTGTAAACGTTCAATTTCATCTTGACGAATACTTGGATTGAACTGTTTAAGATAGGTTAAACGCTCGATTTCATATTGCCATTTATTACTATAGTGTTCTTTGGCTTGTTGAGTCAGCTCTGGTAAAGAAGTCTTGGCAATTTCTAATGCTTGCGCATAACGCTCTTCGATCACATCACGACGCGCTTTCACCACTTGGCGACAACTATTACCGTCTAAATGATGTAAGTAAGGACGCAATATACTTGGATCAATTTTGGCAGATAGATCCTGACCATTTTCACTGAGCAATACGCGAAGCAATTGCTTAGGCAAACTTGAAGGCAAATTTAATGCTTTCGGTGCAATCACTTCCACCTTAAACCAAACCTCAAGCAAAACTGAACCTTGTTTAAGAGCATTGGATTTGAGCAATGCAACATTGGTACTACCAAACGATTGAGTACGGATCATTTCCATCATACTTTCGATAAATGGATGTTCCAACGTCAAGTATTGCGCGTCTTCACGGATCTGTGCCTGATCACGATAGAAGGTTGCGGTCATACCCTCTTCGTCTAAAGTTAAACCTTGAACTTGCATCTGATCAGTTGGTTTGATGATCACAGTACCATTGCTTTGCTCATCAAAATCAATATTGGTCGATGACATAAAACGTTTTACGAACATTGGCAATGTCGTATTGTCATCATAATCTTCAAGTGCTTGTACAATCCCTTGCGCCACAATCGGACGACACGAGTTGTATTCTAACAAACGGTCACGACCCGCTTGTAGCTCAGTTTCCAATGCTTGACGTTGAACATTAACTTCTTCAAGTAAATCTTCAAAGGTCTGACCTTGATCCGCCAACAAACAGTCTTTAAGCTCAATAATGAAGTTTTCTTGCAAAGTTTGCGCTGTCGGTGAAATCGTACTGAAAATATTCAGTGCTTCGTTATACCAACGGAACATTCGTTCTTGCGCTGTACCGATTAAATATGGCACATGGATTTGAATACGATTTTCTTGACCAATACGATCTAAACGACCAATACGTTGTTCAAGCACATCAGGATTTGCAGGTAAATCAAATAAAACTAAATCGCTGGCAAACTGGAAGTTACGCCCTTCCGAACCAATTTCAGAACACAACAGGATTTGAGCGCCATAACTGTCCTCAGCAAAATACGCCGCCGCTTGGTCACGTTCCAATAAGCTCATGCCTTCATGGAACATCGCCGTACGAATCCCAGCATGTAAACGTAAGACATTTTCGAGTGCTTCGACCACAGGCCCACTACGTGCAATTAATAACACTTTTTTGTGTTTTAAATCTTTGCGTAGCACTTCCATCAACCATGATACACGCGGATCACTTTCCATCCATGCGCCATCAAGTTGACCTTCTTCTGGCCACATTTGCTCACGCATTTTGCCATCCATTGACCAACCTTCTGGTGCTGGCAATGGTGCTGGCTGACAATCACGTCCAGGGAAGCCTTGAATCGCTTCACGGGTGTTACGGAATAAAATACGACCTGTGCCATGACGGTCTAATAATTCATGAATAGCGCGCATACGCTGTTCAGGCTGATCATCAATACGATGACCCAATAAGCTTTCCAGTGCCGCAAGGTGCTCTTCAGTCAATGCATCATCTGACATCAACACTTCTGCAACTTTTGCAGTGTGTTGATATTTTTCTTCTTCATCGAGGAAACGCTCTAAGCTACTAAAACGTTGCGGATCGAGCAAACGTAAACGGGCAAAATGACTTTCTACGCCAAGCTGCTCAGGTGTCGCTGTAAGCAATAATACACCCGCCGTTTGTTCTGCAAGTTCTTCGACCAGATCATAACGATCATTGCCGCCCTCTTCTTCACTCCACATTAAATGGTGTGCTTCATCGACCACGAGCAAATCAAAACCAGCTTCGATGGCTTGTTCGCGTAAATCTTCATGGTCAACCATCAGATCTACGCTGGCAATAATGCATTGCTCAGTTAAAAATGGATTGAGATCAGGATCATGTTCTTTGATCGAAGCCGTACGGGTCAAATCAAATAAGGAGAATTGCAAATTGAAACGGCGACGCATTTCAATCATCCACTGATATTGCAATGAATCAGGCACTAAAATCAGGATACGCTCAGAACGCCCTGTTTTAAGTTGTTGATGCATAATCAAACCAGCTTCAATGGTTTTACCTAGACCTACTTCATCAGCCAACAAAACACGTGGTGCAAAACGCTTACCGACTTCATGCGCGATATAAAGTTGATGCGGAATCAACCCCACTCGCGCACCGAGAAAACCACGTAATGGGCTGGTGTGCATTTGGGCTTGCAACAGCATAGATTCAATGCGAAGGTCATACCATTCTTTGTAATCGACCTGACTGGCTAACAGACGTTCTAATGGTTTTGAAAGCTGGATTTGCGCACCGATACGCGTTTCGTTCAGAGATTTACGCTCTTGTTCGCCATTTTCTAGGCTGCGAATCACATCATAACGCAATACACCGTGACGATCTTCGATGGACTCTACAATCCATTTAACGCCTTCTTGGTCTTGAACTTCATCTTTTACATTAAAAATGATCCGAGACAAAGGTGCGTTATTGCGTGCATAAACACGGGTCTCATCGCTTTTTGGAAATAAAATGCTGATAGAACGTTCATCTACATCAATAAGAACACCTAAACCAAGTTCAGTTTCTGTATCTGATAACCAACGTTGACCAATAGCAAACTGCTGCAATTTATTCCACCTTTATTTCATGTTAGCCTACATATTGTATGCGTTAAACCGACGAAAGTTTAAGCTATTTTATGTAGTTTTAAGTTTGGTATTATGGTGTGATTGAACCACCTAATAACCCCAATATTTTGACATAAAGCAAGCTCAAATGGCGTGCTCTATATCCTGTTTAATCAAAAAATCTACTGCTAAAACGGCACAGCACAATCAAAAGTGAGTGTTGCGCCTGTTTTAGGGTGAGCAAAGCTCAATAGCGTTGCATGTAAACATAAACGCGCATAAAGCTGTTGCTGTTCTGCTGTGGCATATAAAGTATCGCCAAGAATCGGATGACCTAGATATTGCATATGCACACGAAGCTGATGGGAACGCCCTGTAATTGGCGTTAGTTTGACACGTGTAACAGGTTGCCCTTGGATTTCAAAATGCTCAATCGCTTGCCATTCGGTTAATGCAGGTTTGTGATATGAGGCATCGACGATATGAAGTGGTGGACGAGTTGGATCATAAATCACAGGAATATCGACCGTGCCCTGACCCTGTAAATGCCCTGCCACCAATGCTTGATAAATTTTTGAGGTTTGACGATCTTGAAATTGACGTGAAATGGTGCTTTGACCGAACTTAGATAAGCCAAACACTAAGATACCTGAAGTATCTCGATCTAAACGATGGATAAGTAACGTTTTTGCTTCTAATTCTAATAAACGATTGATCAAACAATCTTGTAAATCAGCGGTTTTCCCCGGCACGGTGAGTAAGCCTGCTGGTTTGTGGATGACCATAAAATCTTCATCACGATGAATCAAATGTTCACTTAGAAAATCATTCAAGGTAGCTTTCCAACGACTGGATGAAAACAAGCGGGCAATCATAAAAAGCTTGGCGCTGAATTACAATGCATGACACGTATTTTTACTGATTTTTTTCGTGTTTCTCTCGATATTTCATCCAGAATCGAATTTAAACGATAATTTAGGCCTGTTTCCCTAAAAATTGTTGAATCGCATACTGAGCAATTTCTGCATCTTGAAAAGATTGTACCCCTGAAACACCAACAGCCCCGACAACCTGCCCTTGATAGACAATTGGCTCACCGCCTTCTAACATGCCTTTTGCTGCATTAACCGTTAAAAAGCCGATTTTACCATCGCGAATCAGATCTTCTGATACTTTGGTTGCCCTACGACTGACCGCAGCAGAGTGAGCTTTTTCTTGGCAAATCTGTGTCGATAATACCGATGCATCATCCATACGCTTCATCATCAACAGTGTTCCACCGTCATCAACAACTGCAATGCTGACATTAAAGCTATGTTCTGTTGCATATTGCAATGCTGCATCAACCAGAATTTCCACATCCGCCGCAGTTAAATAATGTTTAGTTTTCATTGTTACTCCATTCCTATGAGTTTTTTATCAAAAGCTTATTTAAAATATGATCCATAGAAGCGCCATCTATAGCTTGCGCAAGCCAAAACGTTAAGGCTTTTGGACAGCTAAAGATAAGCGCAAATATAGTTTACTATTCAAGCATTATTTTATCTTGCGGTACAGTAAAGATTATTTAACTTTGCTGTTCGTAGTTGAGGTTTATCATACAAATAACTGGGAACTCATTAAGATTGCATTCCAATCATTGATTATTTTAAATCGATTAAGGTCTATTTTTATTCAGATCAATCTAAATCTATTCCATTAAAAAAGCCCGAACAAATCGGGCTTATGTAGGCATCACAGCATTATTTCATTTCAATAAAAGTTTCTTTTGCTGCTTGAATCGTTTCCGCAATATCCTGATCTGAATGCATCGACGAAATAAATCCTGCTTCAAATGCAGATGGCGCAAGGTAAACTCCACGCTTTAACATGCCATGGAAGAATTTCTTAAATGCTTCGACATCACACGCCAACATGGAATCAAAGCTGGTAATGTCCTCTTGATCGGTGAAATACAAACCGAACATACCACCGACTTGTTGGGTCTTAAATGGAATACCCGCTTCATCTGCTGCAGCTTGTAAACCAGTCAACAATTTTTCTAACTGCGCAGCAAGTTTTGCATAGAAATCAAGTTCGCGTAAATGCTTGAACATGGCGATACCCGCACGCATTGCCAATGGGTTTCCTGACAATGTTCCTGCTTGATAGACACCACCTAAAGGTGCGATGCATTCCATGATTTCACGTTTACCACCAAATGCACCAACAGGTAAACCTGCACCAATAATTTTCCCTAAAGTGGTTAAATCTGGTTTTACGTTATAGACCGACTGAGCGCCGCCTAAAGCAACTCGGAAACCTGTCATCACTTCATCAATAATAAACACAGATTTGTATTCATCACAGACATCGCGAATCGCTTGTAAGAAGCCTTCAATTGGTGTGACTAAGTTCATATTACCCGCTACAGGCTCAATGATTACGCCAGCGATCTCATGACCAAACTTAGCAAAGCATTCCTTTAAAGCTTCAATATTGTTATACGGTAAAGTAAGTGTATGTTTAGCAAAATCGGCTGGCACACCTTTCGATGTTGGTTCGCCCTCGCCTAAAGTCAGCAAGCCTGAACCTGCTTTCACTAATAATGAATCTGAATGACCGTGATAGCAGCCTTCAAATTTCACGATTTTGTCACGACCTGTATAACCACGAGCTAGACGAATCGCAGTCATGGTTGCTTCTGTACCTGAACTGGTCATACGAACCATTTCAATTGAAGGCATGATGTCGCAAATCGTATCCGCTAAAGTGGTTTCATGAACTGTTGGCGCACCAAAACTCAGACCATCTTCAGCCGCAGTTTGGACTGCTTGGATAATATCAGGATGCGCATGACCTAAAATCATCGGTCCCCATGAACCAACATAATCGACATAACGCTTGCCATCTACATCCCATAAGTACGCACCTTTTGCCTTTTCAATAAAGACAGGCGTACCGCCAACACCGTTAAATGCACGTACAGGCGAATTTACACCGCCCGGAATATGTTTATTTGCTTGTTTAAATAACTGTTCTTGCTTTGGAGATAAACTCATAAAAGACTCAACCTAAATCGAAAATGAGGAACGACTACAGTTCCACAAGGCGAATGAAAAATTATGCAAATAACTTGGCCCATGCGTCTACACGAGCAGGAATTTCGGCTGTTGATCGCCCTAATATATCACTAATCACCGCACAAAGGCTCGCCCCAGCATCAATCACCGCTTGAGAATTTTCTACAGTTAGACCACCAATTGCACAAATCGGTACATGATATTTTTGTTTGGCTTGCAGAATGACATCAATGCCAACATTTCCTGCTTCAGGCTTAGTTGCCGTTGCATATACTGCACCAAAAGCCACATAAGTAGCACCTTCAGCAATTGCTTTATCCGCCAGCTCTAATGAGTTGAGACAAGTACGCCCAATAATGACATCTTGCGCTAAGCGTTGAGTCGCTTCGGTAATCTCTCCATCTGACTGCCCAAGATGAACTCCTAAACCAAATTTTTCCGCCATAGCCAAATCATCATTAATCACAAAAGGAACTTGGTATTTTTCACAAAGGCTTTTGATTTGTTCGACTTCGGTTGGTTGATCTAATTTCGCTACTTTTTTACGGCGATATTGCAAAATGGCAATATGCCCTGTCCCCAATGCTGCATTTAATTTTTCTAGTAATAATTGGAGAGGATCATCATTGGTAATGAGGTAAACACCGCGCATTAGAATTTCACTATAAGTAAGTTCACATCAGATTATATTTTCTATTCGGAAATTTAAAGAGAGGTTGTGTGTTGTCACTTTTAAACGATGAAAATCAGAACGAATAAAAAGCTGCCGAAGCAGCTAGGCGACATATTACGTCGTTTTAACTCTGATTATTTTTTAGTGCCGATCCAACTCAAGAATCTATCTGATCAAACTGGCGATCAACCAAACTCAAACGTCCACGTGCAACATCGGATAACATCCGCCAATCCGAAATAAAGCTAAAAAGCGGCTGTTTAAAACTTGCAGGTTTATTATGTTCAAAGAAGAAATGCCCAACCCATGCACAGGCATAACCCGACAATAAACCATAAGCCAAATATTTAGCTTTGCGCTGACGAATCGCTTTACTAAAGAAATATAAACCAACTGAACTCCCCGCCACATGTAAACGGCGACTTGCGATACTACGATGCTCGGTTAAATAAAAGCGATAAAATTCATCATAGTTTTTTATTGGCAATGAAAATTCCACTGGCTTGGTCAATGTCGCTGGTGCATTCATTTTGATCGTCCTAATCCTATATAACGCTCATGACAAGGTACTGTATTTTTTGTACAAAATAAAGTCATTGCATGCCAACAAAGCGATACTCTATTGATATACCACCTTACGAGCTATAGCTCTCATTGCGAGATCAGCTTTTTTGGCGCAAGATAGTACAGTATGAAAAACAACGATCCACAAGTAAAATATACTCATTTTTAAATTCTTCATTCTAAAAGATCAGGAGTCACGGCATCATGGAAATAGAACTTAAATTTCAACTTCCTGCATCTAAGAAAAAAAGTGTTCTACTAGCTTTAAATAAGCAAAAAGCGCAAAAAATTCGATTACAAGCAAAATACTATGATACCGCTGATCGCCTACTGGCAAAGAACCATGTTGCGATTCGTCTGCGTCAGGAAGGTGAACATTGGGTTCAGACCTTTAAGGCAGCGAGTAAAAATCATTTACAACGGATTGAAGAAGATATTCATTTGGGTCAATGTGAACAAGAACCCGAGCTGGATTTATCCCTGTATCAACATAACCAAACTGTTCAAGACATTTTACGCGAGCTGCTAGGCGATACACCTGCTGATTTACGTTTACAGTTCCAAACCGATGTAGAGCGCACATTTCACGTTTTTGAATTCCAAGGTTCTCAGATCGAAGTCTGCCTCGATGATGGCGAAATTCGTACACCAACTGATCAAGCCAAAATCTGTGAAGTCGAGTTTGAGTTAAAACAGGGATCGGCTCGAGATCTGATTATTTTTTCAAATCACTTAGTCGAAAAATATCAATTATGGCTCGATGTAAGCAGTAAAGCTGAACGGGGCAATTTACTGGCGATGGGGGAAAAAGTCTCTCCAGCAACCAAAGCCAAAACACTTCAACTCAAACCAGAGCTTTCGGCTGAACAAGCCCTCAAACTGATTATTGAAAATTGTTTAAATCAGATTTTACCCAATGCCGCTGCAATTGCTGATGGTGTTGCTGAAGCAGAACATATTCATCAAGCGCGTGTTGGTTTAAGACGTTTACGCTCAGCACTCAAGCATTTTTCACATTGGTCAACGCAAATCGATCCTACTTGGGAAAGTGAATTGGCTGACATTTTCAGGGCTTTAGGACAATCGCGAGATAATGATGCCATTCAAGATTCAGTCATTCCGTTGATCAAAGAAGTTTGTGATTTTGATTTTCAATTCAACGCTCAAGCAGCGACAAATGTCACTAAGCTTTTGAGTAACACCAAAACTACGCAACTGTTTTTATCACTGTTAAGCTTTAGCTATAGTGAAAATGAATCAAAAACCAAACTCACAAAACAAGTGACCAAAAGTTTGACGAAGCTTTATCAAAAAATCTTAAAAGACGCATCTCAATTTTCTGATCTTCCTATCGAACAGCAACATCGTACCCGTAAGCGCGTGAAGCAATTACGCTACTGCATCGACTTTGTATCAGGCTTATATCCTGAAAAGAAGATTCAGCAATTTCTAGATAAGTTACAGCCGATTCAAGAATATTTAGGTTTTTATAATGACTTGTTTGTGGCTGAGCAAATTTTTCAGCAGCATACAGCGAAGCAATCGCAATTTTTATTTGCTTTAGGTTGGGTCAAGGCACAACAACCGCATGTGATGAAAAAAGCAGATAAAAAGCTCCAAGTATTGTCTCATAAAGATATTTTCTGGGAGTAATTACCGATACTTCCCAAAAATCTTCCACGTGCCATTATCGGCAATCGGATCACTGTAGCTATCATTGCGTTGCTTGCGCGGCTTATCCCGTGCATCGACCAATTTAAAATGCGGCTCTACAGTTAAAATCATGCCATTCATATAAAAACGGGTTCGCGTATATTCGCTCTGGCCATGTTGAAATACATAAGTCCGCAGATCAATAAATTCACGGTGTGCGACCAACGCCGCCGTGTCATCACTTTCAAGCCATTCTTGCATCGCAAAAATCTGGTCTGTATCAAACTGTCCACATTTTTCGACTAAAGCTGCCACGCCCCGAAACGTTTTTGATTCCTTCGCTCGGGTTTTATTAATCCGAATCCGATCCACATGAAAGAAAAACAGAGGTAAATTCAAATGACTCGGTAAATGAATCACGTCTACGATTTCATCCTGCATAAATGGCTGACAAAGCTGTTGTGCCCTTTCAATCAATGGTTGCCATTGACGATAGTACTCATCCACCTCTGCTTGCAGTCCATAGTAAATCGGTAAGCCCTCCACCTGTTGTAAAAGTTGCGGTGGATGGATATGTTGACGAAGTAAGGCAATATCTGTTTTTAGACTTTGAATAGCGATTGCATCTTGCATCATGATTATTCTAATTGCTTAGGCTATTTTAGATTAAGGCAACGGTTTTGTTTATGCAAGGCTTTGTCTATAATGTCTGATCTTGTTTTCGTTGGAAAAGACCATGTCTCAAAAAATTAATGCGACTGATGTAACAGAAGAAGAAGCTTTAAATGCGATTTTTTTTGAGCGTGCGGATGAGTTTATCAAACAAGCCAATGATTTTTGCCGTCCACAAAAAGGTCAACAAGCAAAACCTGAAGAATTACGTGCCCAAGTCAGTGCTGCCATGCTGTTCGGAACAGCTCGTTTTAATACGTGGGTCGCTGCCAACAACTTTAAAGATGGCAATGAAATGCGTGAAGCTAAAGAACAAGTGATGTCTTACTTGTTGCAACAGTTTCAAATGATGTTAGAAGATAACTTTGATGAATATTGCGAGCAGTTTGAAAACTATCTTCGTTTCCGTAAAAACGAAGATTTTCATACGCATAAGCATGATGATAAGTAATTAAGTAAACCTAGAATCCGTTTTATATAAAAAAGGCATTGAATGATTCAATGCCTTTTTTAATGTACTAAAATGCGGTGTGAACCAAATAACTAGTGTAGGCAATAAAGCTAAATACCCACACGCCCCCTTTGACACGCCCAATTCGTCCTTGACCTTTCAGACTCAACGTAAACAGCAATAGGCTCAGGGTAAGTGCGCCCATAACCACCATATCTCGATGGAGCACTTCTTGCGGTACGATAGTCGGATGAATGACACCTGCAAGCCCGACTACAGCTAAGGTGTTAAACATATTCGAACCAATGATATTGCCGATCGCGATATCAAGCTCACCCTTTCGAGCCGCCGCAATAGAAGACGCCAACTCAGGTAATGATGTACCGATCGCAACAACCGTTAATCCGATCACTAATTCACTCACACCAAAGGCTTGGGCGATTTCAACAGCCCCCCAAACCAGTAAGCGAGAGCTTATGACTAAAACAATCAAACCGAAGATGAGCTGAAGAATTGATGTTTTTAATGGCGTTTCGTGCTTCTTTAGCTCGATATCAAACTCATGGCTCAATATGTCGCTTTGATTGCGCATCCCATACCAGATCGTCCATCCCATATAGAGAAGTAGCATAAACAGCATCAAAATGCCATCAATACGGCTCAACACACCATCAAAAATTTGTAGGATACAAATCGCTGTCACCAAAAGTAATATTGGCAGCTCTTTACGAACGACAGCCGAATGCACCATGATCGGATGAATTAAAGCGGTAATACCGAGAATAAGCGCAATATTGGCAATATTCGACCCGTAGGCATTTCCTAATGCAATACCCGGATTTCCATCAATAGCCGCCATAATAGAGACGACAATCTCAGGCGCAGATGTACCAAAACCAACGATAACCATACCCACTAATAAAGGCGGCATACCTAAGTAGCGTGCGGTAGCAGATGCGCCATCCACAAATTTATCAGCACTTAACACCAATAAAATTAAGCCGAGAAGCACAGCAAGTGCTGCCAAAATCATGTTAATCCCCTTTCGTTTTCTTGCTTAAAATTCATCATAAATACTGATTCAATCCATTTTATGATGTGATTTAAAAACAGAAGAAACATGCAGAATAGTAGCAGCACAAACTTTTTTTAAATCACTTTAAAATGTGAAGGTTCCAAATTAACGATTGTCCTGCGCTTTGCCATATTGGTCCGCCATGACTTCAACAAAATGTTCAAGTTTAATGTATTTTTTAATCACGGCATCTACATCGGCTTTACTGAGTTGGGCGAACGCTTGATCTCGAACAGCTCGATCTAATAAAGTTTTGTTGCGTTCCAATTGTCCCGTCAACATACCGTGGATATTACGTTCATCTTCCAACGCTGTCACACGCTTTTTCATAATATCGGCTTTGGCTGCTTCAACTTCCTGCGCAGTCACACCTTTATTTAACAGATCAGTCAACACTTTATGTACGGACTGTGACACTTGGTTAGAACGCCCAGCCGTATAATTTGCTGTAATACTCAAAGTACCATCATCGACATCAGGATCTAAACTCAAACCACTACCAAAACCATATACTAAAGCATTCTTCTCACGTAGCTCTTGCGCTAAACGCGATGAAAGTTGAGAGTTTCCTAAAATATGGCTCAGTACGATTAAGGCTGGCGCATCTTTGTGATATGAACCGACTGGCAGCGCTAAAACACTTTGATAGCTACCAAACTCACGCTGTTCAGATAAGGCATGAATTTTCTGTGCTTTATATTCCGTGTATTGCCCTGTGACTTTCTTAAACGGTTGCTTTGCTTTCCAAGAAGCAAAAGTTTTCTTTAGGGTCTTCTGCATCTGCTTCGGATCAAAATCACCTGTTACCGCGATCTGAGCGTAATTGGTCACAAAGAACTGATCATAAAACTGCTTCACCTGTGCTTGTGTCGCTTCGTTTAATTGTTTTTTGGCTAGCTCAGGTTCAAAGTGGTAACGCAAATCACCCGGTTGATAGATTTCCAAAACTTTAGATAAAGTCATGGATGCTACTACAGCAGGCTCAGTATATGGTCGATCCAACACCGACAAACTTTGATTTTTTGCTAAATCAAATTCAGATTGGGCAAACTTAGGCTGCTTCACGACATCCAGAATAAAGCCTAAAAAGTCTTCAAACTTATCTTTTTTCGCCTGAACAACCAGCGTTAAACCATTGCCATTTGAACTAACCGATGCACCACCACTGGCTGCAATGGCTTTATCCGTGATTTCTTGTAAGGTATGTTTCTCCGAACCACGCAACATCAAATAACTGGTTAAATCCAATGTGGTTGCTTTACCAAATAGAGATTTTTCATCACCAAAATCTAAACTGATCGTGGCATAGGTTTTATCATCACGGGTTGCGGTTGGGAACAAGGCATAGCGAATCCCATTTTTTAACTGGCCACGTTGGATCTTTTGCTCATTTTTCTGTAATTGCTGAGCAGACTGCGTGACAAATTGTGCCACTTCTTGTTGATAGACTTTGACATCTTTTAATGGCTCAGCCTTTTCAGCACTTTGGTCTAGAGTCTTTGGTTTCGCTTCAGCTTTAAGCGTCATGGCCTGCTTTTGGTCTTCAGGTGTCGGTAAGATATCACCTAAAATACGATGCGATGGAACCAAAAAGTCTTTCAAGGTTTGATTCATATCTTTCAATTTTAAGTCTTGAACTGCTTGTAAGTCCTTAAAATATTGATCCCACTGACCATGTGAAGAAACCGCATAATCACTTAAGCGTGAACCTAAAGCCACTGCATCATTGGCAATGCTTTCCGCTGTATTTTGAGAAATATTTTTGATCCGCTGTAATTCAGCCTCAGTGAATGGCTGACTATTTTCAACGCCAACTTTTAATGCTTCACCCACTTTTTTTGCATCATGATTCGGTGCATAAATTGCGCCCATGAATACAACGTTAAAGTCTTGATCTAACCATGTGGTCGCTTGCACTGCGGTACTGATCCCAGTTTCAACCATATTTTTATATAAACTGCCGCTTGGCTGCATGGTATATAAGGCGGGTGCAAGTGCTAAAGTCGGTTGCAATTGGGTATTTTTACCATTCATATAAATATGAAACTTCGCAAGATCACTGCCCTTTTGTACGGTGAACTGACGTTGGGTGATTTTGCTTGCATCTAACACGGGTACTTTTACAGGGGCTGGCACAGTGCGAGCTGGAATTGGGCTAAAGTATTGGTCAACTTTATTTAAAACTTCAGTTTTATCGAATTTACCTGAAATCACCATGACTGCATTATTCGGTGCATACCATGTTCGATAAAATTGATTTAACTCATTCATGGTAATGGATTTCAATTCAGGTAAATCACCAATTGGCAAACGACCTAAATATTGATTTCCATAGGCGGCTTTTAGCATCTGATCCATTAAAACAGCAAAGGGTTGATCCATACGAATCTCACGTTCACGTTTTACGATCTCAATTTCTGATGGAACAAATTTCTCTTGGAGTACCAATTTATCCATACGCTCAGATTCGAGGTATAGAATTTCATTCAAGGCATTTTTTTCTGGACGGACAATGTTAATGTACTTCGTGGCGTAATAATCGGTACTGGCATTGGTCATCAAAGTAAATTGATCTAAACGGCGTTGGAACTCATCGCCTTTTACATTTTGTGTGCCTTTAAATGCCAGATGCTCAAGTAAATGTGCAAGCCCGCCTTTGCCTTTCGGGTCGTTCAGTGACCCAGTTAAATAAACCGTATTTACATAAACTTTATTTTCTTTATCGTTCGGCGCAAGAATAACTCTAAAACCGTTATCTAATTTATATTCTTCAATATTTTTTTCAGTTTTTACCAGTACTGTCTGAGACCAAGACGTCGCACTCAATCCAATTAAACAAAGCGAGAGAGTAAGCTGCTTAAACCGCATTAACATAGATTATCCAAGTATTTATGGTGATTTAAATAAAAATGACAAACTATAGTAGAGAACGAGCGGTGTTTTTAATAGTGATGTTTTGCAAAAAGCTGTTTACTTAAACAGCTTTTTCTTTGCGTTTATAATGTCAGCAGACTCTATGTCTCAGTTAATCATAAGTTCCGCTTGCATATACAGTTTTGCATAACCAGAAATTTCAATCCGATCTTCAGATTCAATCACACAGTCTAAAACGCCACCACGTTTAGATGCTTGAAAAGCAATAAGCTGTTTTTGATTCAACTTTTCTGCCCAAAGTGGCACGATGCCAGTATGAATTGAGCCAGTAACAGGGTCTTCACCTATGCCAACGGCTGGGGCAAAATAACGTGATACGCAATCAAACTGCCCCTCACCTCTCGCCGTAATTGCCACATCAGGTTGCGACGCAGTAATCGCAGTACGCACTTTGCCCAATTGTTTTAGTTTTTCCAGATCAGGCTGTTCATCCAACACATCCTGTACCGTCTCGTACTCCACAATAAACGCTTGAGCGTTACGATAAACCGCTTTAAATGGTTTGCTTAATCCTGCTCGAAGTTCAGGGGGGTATTCAGTCACTAACTCAGCTCTGCGAATCGGAAAATTCATTTTAATTTTGCCATCATCGTCTTGGCTAACCACAAAAACACCTAAGTTACGCACATGAAATTGAATTGTTTTTGCAGCCGTGTAATCTTTAAATAAAACAAAAGCACTGGCTAAAGTGGCATGACCACAGAAATCCACTTCGTCTATAGGTGCAAACCAACGTATTTCATAGTTGCTATCATCCAACTTTTTCACAAAAGCCGTTTCAGACAAGTTATTTTCCATGGCGATATTCTGCATTAAATCATCATCTAACCACGCATCTAAAACAATGACTGCCGCAGGATTACCCTTAAATAATGCTTGGGTAAAAGCATCAACTTGATACATTTTCATCGTTGGAAACTCTCAATATTTTTCAGTTATTTTGAACCGAAAGTTTATAAATCATAGATACAGTTTTTTCTAAATTTGCGATACAAACCATATCTTAGAATTTTACGTGAAACTTATATCAAATAGCTGAAAGCAGACCTATTTCTTTTCCGTCACCCAAAGGGTAATGATTCCTTGAACAACGACGACGCCGTCTTCCCTTAAAGCCTGCACTTTGACTTGCAAATCTCCCGTTTTCCAATCTTGTTCAACGATAGCTGTAAGTCGAATATCAGAATCAGCTTTCGCCAAATAATCAACCTGCATCCCTTTTGGCAACCATCTTAGATGAGCGGGCACAGAAGCTTCTGCCAGAACACCCATGACATATTCCAATCCATTGCAAATCGCAATCACGTGAACTGTACCAATATGATTTTCGACAGTTTTGTTTTTTGACATGCTTGCTTCACAATAATTGCGTTCAAGCTTGCGAATTATTGGGTCAACCGTTTGAAAATACGGCGCTTTACGACTTACAATTTTTGAAAGTAACGTTAATCCACCGGGGATATTCTTCAAGCCGTTGTAAGCATTAAGTACATAATTGCCTTGAGGACGTATATTTTTTCTGAGTTTTTGAATTGCGGTATTAAATAGATTAGCCATTTTGAAATTGATTTAAATGAATTTCAAATAAGTTAACATAATGAAATCTATATCACGAACGTTCCCATAGCGTTTGTCTGAACCTCTAGGTCACGAATTTTGCATACAAGTAATAAAAAAAGAGCGGTCATCGCCGCTCTTTGAAGATCATTAAATAGCTTTAATCGCCCATATGCGAAATTATTGCTTGACCAAATTCCGAACAACGCAACAAGGTTGCATTCGGCATTAAACGCTCAAAGTCATAGGTGACAGTTTTTGCTTCAATCGCACCTGAAACCCCTTTGATAATCAGATCCGCAGCTTCCGTCCATCCCATATCACGTAGCATCATTTCCGCAGAAAGAATGATCGAACCCGGATTTACTTTATCCTGACCCGCATACTTTGGTGCTGTTCCATGGGTCGCTTCATAGACTGCAATTGCACCACCAATATTGGCACCCGGTGCGATCCCAATACCACCGACTTCGGCAGCAAGTGCATCAGAGATATAGTCACCATTTAAGTTCAGGGTTGCAATCACTGAATAATCTGCAGGGCGCATTAATATTTGTTGTAAGAATGCATCTGCAATCACATCTTTAATGATGATGTCTTTGCCTGTTTTATGATTTTTGATCTTCACCCAAGGACCACCATCAAGCAGTTCGCCACCAAAACGTTCCATAGCAAGCTCATAGCCCCACTCTTTGAACGCACCTTCGGTGTACTTCATAATGTTACCTTTGTGAACCAGTGTCACCGAAGGTTTATCATTATCAATGGCAAATTGAATAGCTTTACGTACTAAACGCTGCGTGCCTTCTTTTGATACTGGTTTAATCCCGATACCACAGCCTTCTGAGAAACGGATTTTGGTCACACCCATTTCTTCTTTTAAGAATTTAATGACTTTCTTGGCTTCTTCAGAATCAGCTTTCCATTCAATTCCTGCATAGATATCTTCTGAGTTTTCACGGAAAATCACCATGTCGGTTAATTCAGGATGTTGCACTGGCGATGGTACGCCTTCAAACCAACGTACTGGTCGTACGCACACGTATAAATCTAATTCTTGGCGTAAAGCCACGTTCAATGAACGAATACCACCACCAACGGGGGTGGTTAAAGGCCCTTTAATTGATATAATGAATTCACGTAAAGCATCAAAAGTTTCTTCTGGCATATATGTGCCGTAAATTTTGTCTGCTTTTTCACCGCAGTAGACTTCCATCCATTCAATCGAACGCTTACCGCAATAAGCTTTTTGAATCGCAGCATCTACTACTGCTTGCATTGCTGGTGTAATATCCACACCAATACCATCGCCTTCAATAAAAGGAATGATTGGATGATTTGGAACATTCAGTGACAGGTCTGCATTCACTGTGATTTTGTCACCATCTGCAGGAACCACGATCTTCTGATAACCCATTGTATAGGCTCTCCCTCATGTTGCTGGCGAGTAAATATATGCCTTCTTTGGCATACTTTAATTTTTTATTTGCGTAAAATAGTCTAATCCAATCTAGTTTGTTTTGAGATTTATATGAGAAATAACAACATTTCTCATATAAATAAAAGCATAAGTTTACCAACCCCCATAATCTAGAAGTAGTATTTATTTATGAGAATAGTGGTCTTCAATAAACCCTATGATGTGCTTTCACAGTTCCGAGAAGATACGGCACACTTAACGGTTTCAAATTTTATCAGCGATCCTGAGCTTCGTATTGCAGGTCGTTTAGATTTAGACTCTGAAGGTCTGATGTTTCTGACCGATCATGGGGGTTTAAATCAGTTCATTACCCACCCAAGCAATAAAAAGTATAAAACCTATCTTGCTCAAGTCGATGGTGATGTAACCGAAGAAGCTTTAGAGCAACTACGTCAAGGCATCGAACTTGCGGATGGTCTAACCTTACCTGCAAAAGCAAGTAAAGTAGACGAGCCAGATTGGTTATGGGAACGTACTCCACCTGTACGCTTTCGTGCCAACATTCCAACGACTTGGATTGAGCTACAAATCTGTGAAGGGCGTAACCGCCAAGTACGCCGTATGACGGCTGCGGTTGGTTTTCCAACTTTACGTTTGATTCGTACTCAAATTGGTTCAATCAACTTGGTGAAGCTTGGTTTAAAACCGGGTGAAAAAGTCGAAATCGAACCGTTGCTTTATTCTGATTTTAAGGATGTGCCAGCGGATAAACCGTATGAAGGCCGTTCTTTTGCGAAAAAGTCGACCAATAAACCGCATTTTTCTCGCTCAAAAGATAAAGCACGTGAAGAAAAAGGCGAAGCACCGTTTAAGGGTAAGAAAAAAGCCAGTGGCGGTACAACACGTATTTGGCAAATGGATGAAAGTGAAAAACCACGTCGTAAGACCAATGGTACGACACGTCCAAATACCAAAGCGCCACGTGGTCGACGACCACGTTAATTTTTAGAATTAAACAAGCCCACTTTCGTGGGCTTGTTTAATTCAATATTTCTATTAGGACATTTACTAAACTAATGATCATTTTTACTCAAAAACATATTAACCCCATAAAAAGGATAATTCGTCTGATACATTTGAATTAATAACTCATATTTAACTAGGCGACCATTTTTGCATTCATAAGAAAAATCTAATGAATCTTCTAACTCTTTTTTTTGATTTAATTGATCTATTTGAAACTGTGTTAATTCTAATCTAATTTCTTCTGATGTAGATGCTTTTACATTCGCAAGTTTTTTAGAAAGCTCGTTACTCTTTGAATGAACTATTTTCAAATTAAAAGCATCACCTCCCAAATTTTCTAAGGTGTACTTGATTACAACGAATACTATATTTTCTTTAATATCTATATTTGGGTCTGAACTACTACCATACACAGGCGAATTTACTTTGGATTGAGAAATAATGAATCTAGGTTCAAGAATTCTATGTTGTTCATCCAATTGCTGACGTTGAAGTTGAACTAGTTCAACTTGCTGTTTTATCCCTTCCCTCATCTCATCAATTTGAAGCTGAAGTGCTCTTTCTTGTTGTTCTAATGCTTTAGTATTTTGATCTAATTGTTTTCCTTGTTGCATATAACCTAAGATCAACCAAAAGAAAGCGACTGGTGCAAAGATACCAGCCAAGAAATCTCCCAAAGAATTTAGTTCACTAGGCAATGAATATTCATTAAAAATACAAAACAAATAAATACCAAGCAACCAAACGATTGTAATCAGTAATCCTAAAAATAAGCCCTTTTTACTCATATAAATATTAAAACTGAAAAAGACCATTAAACAATTCAATATTGTAGAAATCAACGTCCAATTCATCATAAAATAAAAAAACCGATGCTTTCACATCGGTTTTTTACATGACCAATAAATTAGTCAGTCACATCAATAACATTAAACGGCTGCAAGAACAGCATTGAAAGTGGCACTTGGACGCATCACTTTACTAATTTTGTCCAAATCAACTAAGTAGTAACCACCAATATCAGCTGGCTTACCTTGAACTTCAGCAAGTTCAGCACCGATCTTTTGCTCATTTTCAGCCAAGGTCTTCGCAAGTGGAGCGAATGTGGCTTTCAACTCAGCATCTTCGTCTTGTGCAGCAAGCGCTTCTGCCCAATATAACGATAGATAGAAATGACTGCCACGGTTGTCAAGCTCACCAGTACGACGCGACGGAGACTTGCCACTGTCCAGTAATCTATCTGTTGCTTGATCCAGTGTCATGGCTAGTAATTTGGCACGAGAATTATTTTCTTTAATTCCCATCTCTTCCAACGATGCGGCCAAAGCAAGAAATTCACCGAGTGAGTCCCAACGTAAGTGGTTCTCTTCGACCAATTGCTGCACGTGTTTCGGTGCCGAACCGCCTGCGCCAGTTTCATACATACCGCCACCCGCCATTAACGGAACGATCGATAGCATTTTCGCAGAAGTACCCAATTCCATGATCGGGAACAAATCCGTTAGGTAATCACGTAAAATATTGCCTGTAACTGAAATCGTATCCAAACCACGTGCTACACGCTCAAGTGTATAACGCATCGCACGGACTTGAGACATGATTTGAATATCTAGTCCATCAGTATCGTGTTCTTTTAGATACTCTTCGACTTTCTTGATCAATTCATTTTCATGTGGACGGTACGGGTCAAGCCAGAAGATTGCTGGCATACCTGAGTTGCGCGCGCGCGTAACCGCAAGTTTTACCCAATCACGAATCGGTGCATCTTTCACCTGACACATACGCCAGATATCGCCTTCCTCAACGTTTTGTGACATCAACACTTCGCCAGTTTCAAGATCAGTGATGTTGGCAACGCCAGCTTCAGTAATCTCGAAAGTTTTGTCGTGCGAGCCGTATTCTTCAGCCTTTTGCGCCATTAAACCAACGTTTGGCACAGTCCCCATCGTTCTTGGATCAAAGTTGCCGTTCCATTTACAGAAATTGATCATTTCTTGATAGATACGAGCAAATGTAGACTCTGGCATAACTGCTTTACAGTCATACTGTTTGCCATCGGCACCCCACATTTTACCGCCACCACGAATCATCGCAGGCATAGACGCATCGACAATGATGTCGTTTGGCGAATGGAAGTTGGTGATCCCTTTTGCTGAATCAACCATTGCCAGCGCAGGACGATGTTCCTGACAAGCATGTAAATCTTCAATGATTTCTTCACGTAGTGATGTTGGTAATGTCTCGATCTTCTCGTAAAGTCCGGCCATACCATTATTGACGTTGATACCTAACTCGTCGAATAATTTGCCATGTTTCTCAAAGGCATCTTTATAGTAAATTTTGACGCAGTGACCGAATACGATTGGGTGAGAAACTTTCATCATGGTCGCTTTAACGTGCAACGAGAATAAGATCCCTGCTTCACGACAATCTTCGAGTTCTTGCTCATAGAAGTCACATAGTGCTTTCTTGCTCATGAACATCGAATCAATAATCTCACCATCCTGCAATGCCACTTTTGGCTTGAGGACAATACTCTTACCACTGTTGGTGATCAGCTCCATTTTCACATTACGAGCACGATCAAGTGTCATCGATTTTTCGCCGTGATAGAAATCACCATGCTCCATATGTGAAACGTGAGTTTGTGACCACTGTTTCCACTCGCTCATTGAATGCGGATGCTTCTTAGCATAATTCTTCACCGCAGTAGGCGCACGACGGTCAGAATTACCTTCACGCAATACTGGGTTCACAGCAGAGCCGAGACACTTACCATAACGCGCCTTGATCGCATTTTCTTCCTCAGTCGTTGGATTTCCTGGATAGTCAGGAATTGCATAGCCCTTCGATTGTAGCTCTTTAATGCATGACACCAACTGAGAAACTGAAGCACTGATATTCGGAAGTTTGATAATATTCGTATCTGGATTCTGCGTGAGACGACCAAGCTCAGCAAGGTTGTTCGTCACCTTTTGCTCGTCGCTTAAATAGTCTGAGAATTCTGAGAGCACGCGTGAGGCTACAGAGATATCACTTTTGACAATCTCGATGCCCGCTGGCTTAGTAAAGGTCTCAATGATCGGCAGCAGCGAGTAGGTCGCCAATAGCGGCGCCTCGTCAGTCAGTGTGTAAATGATTGTTGACTTTCCACTAGCCATATATAGCCCCTTGTGTTGGATTGAGTTTTTTAGAGCCGAGCTTTTGGCCTAGCCCCTGCGAACCGGTTTACTTAAGTAAACTAGAGAATATCTGTTCTGCTCATATCTCAGTCAACGCAATATCTTGTGATAGCGACATTTCGCTGAGAAATAACAGGCGCAAGTTTAAGACTCGCCCCATGCGAACCGGTTAGCTTAATTAAAACATGAGAGTATCAGTCCTCTGGGCATCCTAGTCAACGCAATATCTAGTGATAACGACATTTCGCTACGAAATACCTACTAAGGTCTATGATTGAAACCTTATAAATTGGTTATTTACTGAACTTTGGTCAGTGTTATACAGTCTTTTTATGTGATTGTAGTTACACTTTTTAAACTCATTTTTTTAACAAATGATGAAAACAGGCCACACTAATTTATTTTAATTTTAAAAAGCAAGGAAGAAGCAATTTTACTTCTTCCCTGAGTTTAGAAGTCCATCGACCACTTGGTTAATCTTAACATCGTTACCTTGATATTTTGTGAGATCAAGCCCGCCACCTCGATAGATATGATATTCGGAAAGTCCTATTCTTTGGCCCGCACGGTTATATAGCTTTAACGTCATATCACTGATAAAGAATACGGTTTCGTAATCTTCAGTTGCATCATAGTTCAAGGTAAATTCACAAATATTTGGCTTAAATGGCGCATTAAATACCTGTGTCTGAATATGATAGCTTTCTATTCGATTAATGAGAGTTTCTTGAAAACGGTCAATTTTGACTTTAGGATTATTTTCAATACATATCGACTTGACCAATGGTCGATAGTCACGGTGAATCGGGTCTGCTTGTCACTGCCATGAACTACATGTCGAGCAAAGTACCCCGCTCAACAATGGTAAAATTAATTTCTTATTTTTCATATATAAAGTGACATATTTGAAGACAGCAGAATTATAACGTGATGAGTAATCAATTCAATCACTTAGCTTATCTCTCTTCACCGAATAACAATAGAGCAAGACAAACTAGTTATGAATGAGTTGAACAAATCTCAGTTAAAATCATATTGTCAATCAGTTTCTACGCCCTACATGATTGCGCATCCTTTCAGTTAGACTAATGTGTCCAACTTTCGGGTGCAACTCAACAACGGTGGAACGAAGCAAAAATATATTTAATTCATCTCAGCCAAAGCATCTACTCTTTGACTATAATCAATTGTATTATTATTAAGTAAAGGAGTACCTTCATAATAAAACTTTGTTAAATATTTTCCATCATTTGTAAGACGAATACCTAAACCAAACCATTGATCTTTTGTATTTTCATCACACTCATACAAATCATCTACTGCATCAAACAGTTCAATTGATGACTTTAAAACAGGACCTCTACTACTATTAACTTTAAAAATTTTATCACCAACCCAACATTCTGAAATTACAGCATTTCTTAGCTCCCCATACTCATTTCTTAACCTCTCAGTATAGTAAACAATCTTTTTCCACTCTAAAGGAGCAGCTAATGTAATTTCATTTAATATAGTATTCAACAAATCAGCTTTTCTCAAAAATGACATTATTAACCTCCAGCTTTATTTTAAAATGTTTTTTGAATCCAATTGCCGTCAGCATTTTTATATTGTGCAACAAATGCATCTGGCCTTGTAGAAAGATTATTCCGACCATGAAATACCGAAATTCTAACAGGAACCTTTTAACATATCTGCTTAAAAATCTCAGCTACAGGGATCTCAAAATTTGTTTTGTAATGCCTTAAATTTAATTTTTAATAAAGTTCTAATTACTAACCATTTATTCGTTTGTAAAATTCGAAATTATACGCATCTTTTTGCAACTTCCCTCTAGCATACAACCCTATTAATAAATCATTATAAGTAGATTCTGTATTATATAATATTTCCTCATCTAGAAATTTTAATTCATCAATCCTATCAATAATTTCAGCTCGTGAAGTATAAAATTCACCCTCACCAACGAAAACAGCAATTGCATCATGAAAAGTTACCAAAAACCCTCCTTCTTTAAGTAGATTAACTTTAAAACTAGTTAAAAACCGTGCTTCCAACATAGCTCTTCTTGCATCAGCTTTATCATCATTATTACCATTATTATCCGAAAAAACTAACGTACCATTGCGAAGTAATGATATCCCACTTTTCTTACCAGCAAGATATTTTGTAAAACGTTCTTCAATCTCATTTAAAGGTGTTTTATTTTCTGGCTCCCATTTTAATCTTATTTCTGTCATTGACTTCTCACAAATGTTTATTAATAAATATATTTTCTATCTATTCGATTTCTAAATAAATATTCTAGTTTTTGAAGAAGAAAAAGGGGGCTACCCCACTGCTGTCCCATAGTTTTGTTTAAATAAAAAACCTGAGCCCAAAATAGTTAAAATATAAGTGCGAACAAACACTTTAACTACAAGGACTCAGGTTTTGTCACATCAGAATACCGTATTTCATCAATTACTTAAACCTATTTCACGATGTGATTTTGAACGTCTTGCCAAGCAGCATCATTGTGGACAAAAATTAAGATCAGCCACACGTTGGGATCAGTTTATTGCCATATTGATGTCCCAGCTGTCCTGTCGGCAAAGCTTAAGAGATATTCAATCCAATCTCGAATCACAGCAGGAAAAGCTCTATCATCTCGGTGCTAAGACTATTGCACGAAGCACCTTGGCAAGAATCAATCAAGAACAGCCTGCCAGCCTATATCAGCAATTATTTACTCAGTTACTTCGGCATTGTGAAAACACAAAGATTGCACATAAATTTCGATTTAAGAATCCGCTGTATTCACTTGATGCAAGCCACATTGATCTTTCACTGTCCTTATGTGAATGGGCAAAAGTACATGAATCTAAAGCGAGCATTAAACTGACTGTTGGTTTAAATCATAGTAATACCATCCCTGAATTCGTGGCACTTGGAGATGGCATTGAAAATGATATGGTGCAAGGCAGAGCACTTAGATTTCCTGCTGGAAGTATTGTGGTATTTGATAAAGGATATATTGATTATCAATGGTTTGCTCAGTTAACAGATCAGAACATCAGTTTTGTGACTCGACTACGTCCAAAGACAGTTTATCAAGTTAAATCGAGCTATAAGGTTTTGGCTTGCAAGGGAATTCTTTCGGATGAATGCATTGAATTAACGAGTATCCATGCCAAGAAAAGAGGAGCACCGAAGCGATTAAGGCGTATAGAATTTTATGATGCTGAAAAGCAAAGGAGCTTCGAATTTCTAAGCAATAATTTCCATCTAGCGGCATCCACGATTGCAGCGATCTACAAAGATCGTTGGAAAGTAGAACTATTCTTTAAAGCGATTAAGCAGAATTTAAAATTGAAATCATTTCTAGGCCGAAGTCGTAATGCAATACAAACACAAATATGGATTGCATTAATCGCTTACTTACTAGTGAGCTTTGCCAAACATATGGCGCAGGAAGGCTGGAGTATTCAAAGATTATTAAGAATTATTCAGGTGAATTTATTTGAAAGGAAGTATCTAAAGGCATTATTTTTACCCGATAAGAAGTGGCGAAAACAAGAAGAACCTCAATTGAGGTTCTTCTTGGAATAATTGTGGGACAGCAGTGGGGCTACCCCCTTTTTCTATTATACCTTCAACCAAACATCTACTTTGCTTTGATCTTCAACTTTCAATTCAACCGTGGTGAGTGGATTTTCTCCTCCCTGAAGCTCAAATTGCAAGAACTCATCTCGACGGAAAGCAAACACGGTAAATGAAGCTTGCTGCTTCGAATATTGGGCGAGCAATTTCTCTGATGCTTTTAAACCATCAATGGCAATAATCACATCATTGGCAGATAAACCCGCCTGAGCTGCAGTACTGTGACGGCGAACCTGCTGTATGACTACGCCCTCAGCTTTATCTACCGTTTTCATACCAAATGGAAGTGCTTTTTCATTTTTGATCGTATAACTTAAACCAAACTCAGGTAATAATTGATCAAGCGGTAATTCTTCAGTGGTATTGATCAAATGATTGATTTGCTCGATCCAATCATCACCCGTCAGTTCATGGCACAACTCAAAAACCGTACGATCATTGACCTGAATTCCCTGTTGCGTATTTTCATATAAACGACGCATCAAAGCATCTAGACTTGAACCTCTTAAACGCAAACCCATGTCTAGGCAAAGCGCCACTAAGCTGCCTTTATTATAGTAACTTGTGCCTGCGTTAATAGAGTTCTCATCCTGACGATAGAACTTAATCCAAGCATCAAAACTCGACTCAGAAACAGACTGAATAAAACGTCCAGGGTTTTGTAAATAACGATCAATTTGCGCTTTTAATAAATCTAAATACGATGCTTGTGAAATGACACCACTACGTAACAAAATCAGATCGTCATAATAAGAGGTAAAGCCTTCAAATATCCAAAGTAAGCTGGTATAGCCTTCTTTGTGCAAATCATAATTGGCAAAGTTTTCTGGTCGGATAAATTTCACTAACCATGAATGGAAATATTCATGACTACATAAGCCTAAGAAACGCTGATAATCCTTAGATGGTTCTTCCGCCTCATTTTCTTTTGGTAGGTCATCCCGAGGTATAATCAAACTAGTGCTATTGCAATGTTCCAAACCACCATAACTATTGCCTGTCGCCATGGTCATAAAGCTATAGTTTTGAAAGGGTGCTGAGCCAAACATATCGATTTCAGTACGACATATTTTTTCGATATCGGCTTGTAAACGTTGTAGATTGGTACTGTGTTTTCCTGAAATCACAAACTCGTGTGGAATACCATTTGCTTCAAAACTAAAACGACTTTGATCAGCGAGTTCAAATGGGCTATCAATCAGCTGATCATAATTTTCAGCTTTTAAAGTAAAACGTCCTTTGACTAAACTTTTCGCAGGCAAACCTGTAGCAATCTGAAAATGCTTCAATTCATTCGGTAGGAACAGTTCCACTTCACATGGTGATTGTTCTTGATCCTGAAGTCCTAAACAAACACAAGCTGGATTGACATAGACACGGGTTTGATCAACATAAGCACCACGCACCGATAAATCGTATGCATAGACATCATATTCAACTGTAATCAATTCATGATCGGTATTGAATAACCGCCAGCGATTTTTCTCGGTTTTCTTAATACTGAGTAAACGCCCTGCTTCATCCGATGCTTTAACCGACTCGATATGTTTTGAAAACTCACGAATCAGATAACTCCCCGGAATCCAAGTGGGCAACCAAAGTTCTTGATTTGGGTTGGCAAGAAAACGAAGCGTGACATGAATGAGGTGTTGGCGATAATCATCGAACTCAATTTGATAGTGCAGCATAGTTCAAAATAGCAAATAGAAAGATTTCTCACAGCTTATCATTTTTTTACAAAGTCTTGCGCAGTTGTCGAAATTGTCAGCAAAAGTTTAGCCTACAACGCAATTCATATATAAAATGTCAACAGCCCCCCTAGATTCTATAGCAGAAAAGTCATAGCATGCTTTTCTTGCGTTCATGCCACTGGATCGGCTGTAAAAGGTATTTAAGTGAAATTTTATCTCTCCCTCTGTTTATTTCTTAGCATGCTTTTTGCTCAGCTAACCCATGCAAATTTACTCAATATTATGCCCGAAACAGTCGAAGCTCAGGCGTGGTCGATCATCGATGTACAATCAGGACAAATTATTGCTGAACACAATAGTCATGTGCAGCGTGCGCCAGCATCGTTGACCAAAATGATGGTGGCTTATATTGCTTTAAAAGAAATCGAAGCAGGCAAATTACGTAAAGAAGATGTGCTTACCGCCACACCTGTTGTCAACTCAGTGATGTGGGATGAGTCACAAATGTATTTGAAAGCTGGCGAACAAATTTCTGTAGATCAACTATTAGCAGGCCTAATCATCATGTCTGCCAATGATGCTGCATTGACATTAGCTGAAAAAATCTCAGGGAGCGTGCCGCAATTTTTGATTCGCATGAATCAAGAAGCGCAAGCTTTAGGAATGAAAGATACTCGTTTTAGTAATCCGTCAGGCATTACCATGACCGATCATTATTCGACTGCTGCCGATCTCAGTTTGCTCGCGCAAGCAATTGTGACCAAAACACCTGACTATTTGATTTACTCAAAAATGCCAAGTTTTAGCTACAATCAACGTTTCCATCGTGCAACTAACCTTGCCCTCAAAATGGATCCGACCTCTGACGGTTTAAAAACGGGTTATACCAAAGCAGCGGGCTACAATTTAGCTTTAACAGCAGAGCGCCCTACTTCTAATTCACATGTAGATAGCCGACGTTTGATTGTGGTTGTTTTGGGCACGCCAAACGCCATAAAACGCGCTGAGGTAGCACACAAGTTAATGAACTTGGCTTATACCTATACGCGTGATGAGGAAGTCATTCCAAAGCATAGACTGATTGCTGAACTTCCAGTGATTAAATCAACTTTGAAAATGTTTAAAGTTGAAACACAACAGCCAACCATTGTGACTACGTCTTTATATGCTCAACCTGCACCGATTGATTTAAATACCTTTGATTTAGTCACTCAACGTATTCAGGTGCTTGATGCAAATCAACAAATCACCCCAGTTGAGCCATTACAAACAACCAACACGCATATCAATATTGAACTCAATCAACAACATTTAACTGCACCATTGACCCAAGCCATGAACCTTGCCACGGTTTCAATTTATCAAAATAATCAGTTACTTCGTAGCTTACAAATTGAAAATGATGTGCAGATTGAAGAAGCCAATATTTTTCAAAGAATCATGACTTGGTTTTCCAACTTGTTCTCGTTTTTCTCAACAAATGATAATCAAGCTGCCAAACTTCATCCTTTAAATCAAGGATAGAAACTCGACTAATTTTATCAAGATTAACCATACACAATTAAAAAAAGGATGGCATAATCCCCCCATCCTTTCACAAAAATAATCAGGTTAATCATGAGCAAAACCTTACATCATATCGTGATTGTGGGCGGTGGCGCAGGTGGTTTAGAGCTTGCAACACAACTCGGTGAACGTTTTGGTCGACGTAACAAAGCTAAAATCACTTTAGTCGATCAGAATCTTACCCATATCTGGAAACCTCTCCTCCACGAAATCGCCGCAGGCTCAATCAACCCTCACGAAGAACAAACCAATTATTTTGCTCACGCAGAAAAGCATCACTTTGAATTTGTGCTTGGTACTTTAATTGAGGTTAATAAAGATCAAAAACAAATTACCCTCGCTCCCCCTCAGCTTTCCAAAGAACACACGCCACAAATTCAAAGCTTAGGCTATGACACTTTGGTGCTGGCTGTTGGCTCAGTCTCAAATGATTTTGGTACTGAAGGTGTTCGTGAATATTGTCATTTCCTAGACAGTCGTCAACAAGCAGACATTTTCCAACAAGATTTATTCCACCTTTATATCGAAGCGCAAAATCAACCCAATGACCGCGCCTTGAATATAGGAATCGTTGGTGCAGGTGCGACTGGGGTTGAATTGGCGGCAGAGCTGATTGAAACCACCAAGAACTTTTATCGTTATGGATTAAAGAAAATTAATCCGAAGCAAGTCAAAATCACCTTAATCGAAGCATCTGATCGTATCTTGCCTGCACTGAATGAGAAAACAGCAGCGCACAGCGCCAAGCAACTCAAGAAAATGGGCATCGAGGTTCTGACGGAGCACAAAGTACAAAAAGTAGATCAGTCGAATGTCTACTTTAGTAATGGGCATGTTTTGCATTCGGATATTACGGTATGGGCTGCCGGCGTCAAAGCACCTAAAGTTCTAGAATCATTTACTGATTTTAAACGTGACAAAATTAACCGTTTAATGGTCTATGCAACGCTACAAACCTATTCGGATCCAAATGTATTCGCTTTTGGTGATTGTGCACATTGTCAGTTAGATGCGCGCCAACCACCTTTAGGACCACGTGCACAAGTGGCAAGCCAACAAGCATCATTCTTAGTCGATGCATTAGCAGCACGGTTATCAGGCTCACCACAACCGATGTTTATCTTTAACGACAAAGGATCGCTGGTTTCTTTAAGCCGCAATCAAGCTGTTGGAGAATTGCTGGGTGATGTCAGTGTGCAAGGTTTTATTGCCAAAACCATGTATGTTTCTTTGTATCGACTACACCAAGCCAATATTCATGGTTATACCCAAGCGGGGATGCTGACCATGAAAGATTTACTCACAAGACGTGTCCGTCCAAAAATTAAACTATATTGAGTTGAAATTTTTAATTTCGTGCCTATTTATAATGAAATCGTTTCAAAAAGTGGAAAATGGTCTACAAAAACCATTTTTCACTTTATGATATACACCTAAATTAATGACATGGATTTAAAACATGACTGCTATTGCAAATAATCACGTGGTTTCATTCCACTACACTTTAACAAACGCTGAGGGTGAAACACTTGACAAATCTCAAGGTGAACCACTTGCATATTTGCACGGCGCAGGCAACATCATTCCTGGTTTAGAAAATGCACTTACAGGTAAAACTGTTGGCGAGAAATTCACAGTAAACGTTCCAGCTGCGGAAGGTTACGGTGAATACAACCCTGACCTCGTGCAAGAAGTTCCAGCTCAAATGTTCCAAGGTGTAGACAACATCCAACCGGGTATGCAATTCCAAGCTCAAACTGATGACGGCGTACAGATCGTAACAGTTAAAGCGATTGAAGGTGACAACATTCTTGTTGATGCAAACTTCCCGCTTGCAGGTCAAGACCTTACTTTTGAAGTTGAAATCGTAGAAATTCGTGATGCTTCTCAAGAAGAATTAGATCACGGTCACGTACACGGTGCAGGTGGTCACCACCACTAATTCATTTATGAATTAGCACTACAAAAAGCAAAGCCTCGGCTTTGCTTTTTCTTCACATTCACTTTTATAAAATAAGAAAAACACCTTACTTCTTCTAATAAATTGAGTGGTTCTTACTTTATGCAAAGCGATTATCAACTGATTTGGTTTCGCCAAGATCTCAGAATTCATGATCATGCTGCCCTTTGGCATGCTGCACAAACAGGACCTACGATTGCTCTGGTGATCTTGTCACCTGAACAATGGCAACTGCATGATGATGCCCCGATTAAAATTGAGTTTTACTTACGCCAATTACAGCACCTTAAACAAGAACTTACTGCGTTAAATATTCCACTGATCACCGTGACAGTGCCGCTTTGGAAAGATATAGTACAGTTCTTTTCGGATTTAATTGAACTTGTTCCAATTCAACATGTATATGCCAATATTGAGCTCGGTGTAAATGAGTTAAAACGTGATCATGATACTCAAACTTTATTAAATCAGCATAAAAAAGACCTTATTCTACTCAATGATCGTACGCTTTTCCCTGTTGCCTCAATTCGCAATCAATCCAATTTACCTTATCAAGTCTTTGGTGCATTCAAAAAAACCTGCTATCAGCGTTTACAGCATGCTTTACCTCAGTGTTATCCCTCACCCGAGGCTCAACCCCAAATCACATTGGATTTTTCATCAAGTATACAAACCGATATTGATGCCTTACAGCAACACTACGCGACAAAACTTCCTCAGTCATGCATAGCGACTTGGAAAATCGGTGAAGCATACGCACTGCATTTACTCGACCAATTTATGGATGAGAAAGTAATCAACTATAAAAATGAACGCGATTTGCCTGCCCAAGCAGGAACCAGTCAACTCTCGGCTTATATGAATATTGGTATCATCTCAATCCGTCAATGTATCCAAGCCTTATTTCGCCAACAACAAGGTGATTTTATTATCCAATCAGAAGGTCAACAAACATGGCTGGATGAGTTGTTATGGCGCGAGTTTTATCAACATATCCTGTTTGATTTTCCGAAAGTTTCAAAACATTTGCCGTTTAAATCCTCCACCCAAAATATTGGCTGGCGTGATGATCCAATTGCACTCGAAAAATGGCAACAAGGACAAACAGGCATTCCAATTGTTGATGCAGGTATGCGTCAATTACTCGCCACAGGTTGGATGCACAATCGAGTCCGCATGATCTGTGCCATGTTCTTAAGCAAGAATCTGCTGATTGATTGGCGTAAGGGCGAACAATGGTTTATGCAACATCTGATTGATGGAGATTTGGCTGCCAATAATGGTGGATGGCAATGGTGTGCATCCACAGGTACCGATGCTGCGCCTTATTTCCGTATATTCAATCCAGTCAGCCAATCGCAAAAATTTGATCCACAAGGAGATTATATTCGCAAATGGCTGCCTGAGCTTGCTGATTTAGATGACAAATCAATCCATGAACCTTATGCTAAAAATGCAGTTAAAAGCTTAAACTATCCAGCACCGATCGTGGATCTAAAAAGCAGTCGTGTCCGCGCAATCGAAACATTCAAAGCATATCTGCATTAGGCGAAGGAAATGACAACAAACCCTAATAACAGAAAAACTATCGTAATCACCAAAAATTAATGATAATTTGATCACAAAACATGCTGAATAAAACTAAAATTACTATGCAGAAGAATCCCGCCCCAGCACTGCTCTTATGGATTATCTCCGCTCAAGTTTTTATGGGTATAGTCGCTTACGAGTGGTTGCCAGCAAGTTATCGTGGCAGTTGGATCTTCCTGTTGATCCTTGTTATCGCGGGCGCATACTTAACTGTTGGAAAAGCGCTAATATTGGGCTTGGTCATGTTTGTTTCGATTGCGGTCTATTTCTTTTTAGATCTGGCTAATCAAACCTATATTGAACGTCAACTTTTACTCTTATTTGTAGCACCGATCGCTCCCATTTTTTTAAGTGCCATCCGTCATAATATTAAAAATGCATTGGCAAGCTATCGTGCGATCCAAAGTTATGACCGAAATTATCAACATGATATTTTACCACTCACTGCACTGAAGCACTTTCAAGATCAGCTTAAAAAGTTATTGCAACTCACCCATAAAGACCACTATGAAGTGATCAGTATCAAGATTAGCAATACCATACTGATTCGAGAAATGTTGGGTGAAGACATCTGGAAAGAAACTCAAAATAAGATCATGGCGATATTATCGACCGAACGAGACAGTGTGATTTATCATTTTATTAATGAAGAACTCAGCGAAATCAAAAGTATTGTTATCCATGATGAAAATAGCATAGATGAACATCATCCCCATCCACTTTTTATTCAACAATTACAAGAACTCACCGTCTTAAAACTTAAAATTGAACAGCACACTGAGTATCTCTCCCAATCTCAACAAATCAAAGAGGTGCCCTGATGTCCGTACTTCTTAATATTTGTGGTTTGCTGATCGCAACCGAACATGTTCCAGACACAACCTTACAACAGTTTTATCAGCAGTATTACCACTGCGCCATTCAACCAGCAAAAACTAAATTAAATTCTCAACTTGAAGCTCCTGAAGCGGTTAGACAACTATTTGCTCACCCAGAATCGTGGTGGCCAGTCTTTACCGCTGATCAATTACAGTCTGAAAGTTTCAAACGATTAATTGATAAAGGTGTCGAACCAGGAGTCATTTTGCCAGATGATTATTTTAGTATCATTGAATATTATAAAATTAAAAAAGCAGTCAATGAAGGTGCTATTCCGATTGCACTCTTTCAAATGCGGCATCCAAAATATTTTGCATCAAAAGCAACATTTTCAACTGCACTCGGACTCAGACCTTTAGCAGCACTGATCGAAACAGGTTGGGATGAAAACCTGATTGCTCAACCTGCAGGTAATTATATTATTCAATCAGACGATCCCAATAAATTGTCTATTCCTGCACGTAAAATTCAGCACCATCAACATTTTTTTTATCAAGCCACGACCAACACATCACAAACCACTGGCTATCAAATTCTTATTAACCCGCCGGCAGACATGCCTATAACCAATATCGAATATCCTCAGCTAGGCATCTCATGGAACTTTAATAAGATTAAATATACCAGTACACCCGCAGGTGTCGAAACCAACATCTTCGGCTATTTCATGATTGCGGTAAGCACGGTCGTAATTCCACTGGACTATTTATTGTCACTCCACTTTCCTAGCCTACTCAGTAGCTTTGGAAGTTCGATCTCATGGGCCTCGGTGTTGCTAGGTGGCACACTACTGCTCATTTTGAGCATTGCCATGATTCGAAGGAGGAGAATACATGCCCGCAATTGATATTCTGTTCTTATTCGGCTTTCTTGGGATCTGGATTCCACAGGCATTTTGGGCATGGTTGAGCTACCAAGCGTGGAAATACTCAAAAAATGCAGCCAAAGAGCTAGAAAACTTACCCATTCCAGCCGAATGGCCGATGTTGAGTGTGCTTATTCCAGCCTATAACGAAGGTGTGGTGATTGAAGACACCTTACATGCCATTGCGCAGCAAGACTATCCTGCACATGCTTATGAAGTTTTATTGATCAATGATGGCTCTAAAGACGATACGCTTGAAATTGCTGAACGCATGGCAGCCATTTATCCGTGTATTAAGATTGTCAATGTACCAAAAGGTATGGGCGGTAAAGGTAAATCTCGAACACTGAACAACGGTTTACCCCATGCCAAAGGTGAACTGATCATTGTTTATGATGCGGACAGTACGCCTGAACCAGACTGTGTACGTCTACTCGCCCAAACCCTACTTGCTGATAAAAAACTGGTTGCGGTAAATGGCAAAGTACGTACCCGTAATTGGCGCGATAGTATTTTGACCCGCTTTATTGCGATTGAATTTATTTTCTTTCAATGGATCTTCCAAGGAGGTCGTTGGCAACGCTTTGAACTTTCAACCCTGATGGGAACCAACTATGTAATTTGGCGTGATGCCTTAGAAACCCTTGGTGGTTTTGATGAAAAATCACTGGTTGATGATACGGAGATGAGTTTCCGAATCTTTCTCGGTCAAAGACGAATTAAATGGGTACCCTATGCTGTAGGTTGGCAACAAGATCCACCTTCTTTGAGCGTTTTCATCAAACAACGATCACGCTGGACTCAAGGCAACTTCTATGTCACCAGTAAATATTTACCAATCGCTTTAAGAAAGCCCTTTCCGATTGGCATCGAAATTTTTAACAACATCATGTGCTATGTGTTATTCGTTCCCGCACTGATTTGGAGTCACATCACCCTGACCTTAGGCTTACTCGGTATTGCAGGTATTACTTTACCTGGACCCTTTACCTTGTTATGGGCGTTATCGTTTTGCTTGTATGTGGCACAGATGTGGTTCACCTTATCTTTAGAACGAGCAAAACCTCAACTATATTTCTTCGCAGTTTTATCTTACGTGACCTATTCACAAATATTCTTATTTATCGTATTTAAAGCGGCTTATGACATGCTGAAAAATAAGATACAAGGAAATTCACTACAGTGGTATAAAACTGAACGTAGCAAGGAGAGAAAATAAAATGAAAAAAAACCGATTAAATCATCCCATTTTCAAAACATTATTCGCAAGTGCAGCCCTCTCTTTGCCTGTATTTACTTTTGCAGATACATTGAATACGTGGACATTTGACAATATTAACACGTCCAACAAATACACCATTGAGCCACATTTCTTTTATGTCGGTAAGGGTTCTGAATGGCAAAGTATTCGTTTTAGCAGTGACTATTCAACAGAACATTACACCACTTTATTGGTGAAATATGATGATAAGCTTATTTATAACACTCAGCTCAACGGATCGGGCGAAATCAGCTTTGATATCCCCGCAGCACCAAGTGGCTTTCATCGTTTAGATTTTATTATACAACAGTACTCTCCCCGCACATCCCCAGCAGCAGATCGAACCACCTTTTGTAGTGAGGATGTAGATCAAGTCACCTATTTAAGCAACTCAAAAATTGATTACACCCGACATCGCCCACTTTATCATTTGAAAGAATTACCTGATGCACTATTTAATCCACAAGTGGTGCGTCCAACGCCGTTTATCGGTGTGCTCAAATACAATCCAGCTAACTTAAACGAAGCTTCAATGCTCGGGCGTTTAATGAGCGCATGGGGTTCTGTTACACCAGTCAAATGGTATGAGCAAAACCCACCCGATGGTGAAAATGCAGATTTTTTAATTGAGATTTCTAAATCAGCAACACCATTGCCAAATGGCACCTTAGTACAACTCAGTGCTCAAAATGATGTTCCTATTTTACATATCCAGTATGATCAAGCTAAAAAGTTAGAGTCCGCAATTAATGGATTATTAAATCCTCACTATTTGCAACAACTGAATACTTCATCCACCTTTCTAACTGATAAACTTGCAGCTCCAACTTGGGCCAAAATTAAACAAATTAAAACGTTGGCTGATCTTGGTATTAGTGATTTTCGTTTAAATCAAGCTGAAAAAAATCTTTTCCTTACTTTCCCTGCTGTTTGGCAACCCACTGATATTTTACAAGGTCAGATTGCGCTTCGGGTTCAAAGTGGTTTATTAGAAGGTTCAAATATTACCACGTGGATCGATGGTGGACTGGCTGGAAGTCTAAAAACGGCTGACTTAGATTCAGACCCAGTCAATCGACAATTTAACTATTTTGCAAAAACAATTTCGAATAACACAACCTTTAGTATGAAGTTGGAAAACTCTGTGATCGTCAATTCACAATGTTTACCGACAGCAAAAGGTTCTTTATGGATTGATACAAAGAAATCGACGGTTAAATTACCGCATAAACTGAAAAATGGGGTTGCATCACTATCCATGACCTTCGCAACACACCCGACAATTGCGATTGATGGTCAGTCCGGGAGTTTGGAAATCGCAATGATCGTGAGCCAAGTCGCCAAAAAAATGCTGATGACCAATGATCCAGTTCCATTAAATTTTGTTAAATTCGACCCTGCGAAACCAGAACTGATTAATGTCCACGTCAACCCGAATATCTATCGCCAACAAATCTTAATGCATAAAGATATGGTTTATCTTCCTGCCGCAACGCATGGATTCTTAGTCAGTGTCAATGATCAACGTTTTGATATTCTCACTGACTCAATCAGTGGTGCTCAGAATTTCACTCAACTATGGGAGAAAATTCAACGAGATATTCCAAACAATGCCAGTAAAATATTAGTGACTGAAAATGGTCAAGTGTTTACCTTACAGAAAATTATTGTAGGAAATCAGAAAGTACCTCTGGTTCAACAATCCTCTTTCTTTATTTTGGTTTCTATTATCTCTGCTATTATGATTCTTATCATCTTGCTCTGGTACTGGCGAAAAAAACCAAATGCTAACAATAAGAGTGAATAATTTAAAACGTATCATTGCTTTAACTATATCAGTCCTCACACTTTTGGGAGGTTGCATGCATCTGATTCAATCAGAAGCGCAACCTCCACACATTGAAGGAATGTTTTGGCAGCCCGATTTAAAAACAACACCCCCTACAGGAAATTGGGATCTATTGGGTGTATCAACCTTTGTTCCCCAATGGTCTGTTGTACAAACCAAATCTTGGTTCGATCATGATATTGGGTTCACCAAATGGGAAAAAAACATCAACCTTAAACAGCTCAATCAAAATCCATGGGCAGAAAATATTATATTGGGCTTGGCTGGAGAATATGACGAAAAACTAGCTCGCTCTAAAGTTGTTCAACTTGCAGCAAACTCTCAACAAATTATTGATAAAACCCAATCCATCCCATTGAAAGGATATTATTTTCCAGTCGAAGCTGATCCAACTTGGCTCGGCGTAGGGATTTTAGGACAAGCTTTGAGCACCCTCCCCAAACCACTTTGGGTCAGCATCTATAGTGCTGAAGCTATGCCAGCACACTTTGATGTATGGCTGAAAAGTTGGTTACCTGAGCAAACTCACGTATTCTTTCAAGACGGTGTTGGTGTGGGCACGCGCTCACCCCAACAAGCGAGAATAATCCTAGATGGCTTACAACAAGAATTTGGACAAGAAAAAGTAATTATTGTTTTAGAAGCCTTTCGCGCCACCAAAAATGGAAAGTTTCGTTCAGCCTATCCTTGGGAAATCATTGAACAACTGAAAGCTTATGAAGGGCAAAAAGTTTATATCTTTGACGGCCCACATTATATGAACCGTATGACCGTCTATGTGGTGGCATGGTGGTATAAACTCAAATACGGTTCAAGTGCAAAAGCGAAAACATCTCATTAGCCCTGAGCAATTTGATCCAAAATTCGTTGTGATGCTTTACCATCCCCAAACGGATTCGGCACATTTGCCATACGTGCATAATGTGCCTGATCAGAAAGTAATTTTTCAGCTTCTGCGATGATTTTCGCTTGATCTGTGCCAACTAAAATACCTGCACCCACCTGGACCACCTCAGGGCGCTCTGTGGTTTCTCGCAAAATAAGCACTGGCTTGTTAAACGAAGGGCTTTCTTCTTGTAAGCCACCTGAATCTGTCAAAATAAACGCGGCACGATCAATCACCGCAAGTAGACTTGGATAGTCTAATGGTTTGACGAGATGAACCTGTGCATGATGAGAAAATTTACCATGGACTACATCATGTACTGCTGGGTTTAAATGCACTGGCCAAACAAAATGAACATCAGGATAGTGTTGTGCTAAATATTCAACCGCATGACAAATATTTTCAATGCCTTCGCCAAAATTTTCACGACGATGCGCTGTGATCAATACAATCCGCGCATTTTCTGGAAAGACCAAACCGTGCTGCTGTAAATGATCGTGTTGCGTGACTTGTTGATGAATCAACGCACGCCCCAGATAAACTGCATCAACAACGGTATTGCCTGTTACGGTAATGCTCTCTGCTAAAATATGTTCCTGTAACAGGTTTTGTTTGGACTGTTCCGTTGGCGCGAAATGCCATCTAGTGATTCTAGAGACCAATTGGCGATTTCCCTCCTCAGGAAATGGATGATCCAAATCATAAGAACGCAAGCCAGCTTCCACATGCGCCACAGGTATTTTCATAGAAAATGCGACCAATCCAGCCGATAAAACTGTAGTGGTATCGCCTTGAATCACAATTGCGTCACGATATTGCCCGTCATTAAAAATCCCTTCTAATTGACTCAAACCTTGAATCAACAATTGGTTTAAACTTTGTCCCGCATTCATCATTTTTAGACGGTGATCTATTTTAATTTGAAAGAACTCAATCGCATCACGTACCAATTCATCATGCTGTCCCGTAAAAATCACTTCGACTTGAAAACGCTCATCTTGTTGAGCCAGCAAAATAACGGGGGCAAGTTTGATCAGCTCAGGACGAGTACCAAATACAATTGAAATCAGTTTTTTCATGATTAAAAATCCTTATAAAATACAAGTTCGGTACGTGTGTTGTTATAGCGATCTTGACCATTGGCTAAAGCATCCTTGAGATAATGCCCATACAGCCGTTCTACTCGTAATTTTACTGGCACATAATTGAAAGGTTGCCAAGCCACTCCTGCACCATATTCAAATAAATTATTATAATTTTCACCCTTGGAGTCAGCTAATGCATGTAGTTTGGCATAAGCTTGTACTGTACCCGTGTCACCTCGGTAGACATTAAAGCCTGAGCGTAATCTTAAATCCGCAATCACGTTATAGTCTTCACGTGAATAACTCGCAACATTGCCATACAAATCAGTAAAATAATCACTCCAAATCGTGCGATTTTCTACACTTGGATTTGCATACCACTCCTGATAACCCGTTACACCACCAACCACACTTTCGCGAAACCTATCCCGATTGCGGTCAATCAAATCATAACTACCGCCAACTTCTAAATAAGCTCGAATCGGTAAAGATAACCACGGCTGGTAATTCGCCCCCACACCGACAGTCGCTGCATTTTCATCAATGATTTCTGGACGGACACCACCTTTAGATTTTGTGTCACGGTTAAGATTCACAAAACCATAGACTTGTGCACGACCATTATCCAAGTTGCGCCCATAGCGCATTTTTAGAGGAAAAATGAAGTCGTCATAGCGCGACTCATATGATGGTGCAAAATAAATATCTTTGAATACGGGTTTGACTGCCCCACCACTCAAATTTTGTACCGCTTGCTGTGCTTTAGTCGCGATATCGGCATCACTGGATGTGGTTAAACTTTTGAAAATTGACAACGCTTCTTTATTATTTTTTTGTTGATTGAGTAAATAAGCCTGTTGTAATTTGAGTTGGTCATCTTGCGGTGCAAGCTGTGATGCTTGACGTACACTTTGCAAAGCTTCATGTGGCTTATTCAAACGAATTTGTAAATAGGTCAGACTTTTCCACACTTTGATATCCTGTGGCGTCAGTTGTGCAAGCTCCAATAAGATTTTTTCTGCTTGTTCAGGCTGGCTTTGTTCAATTTTATAAAAACTGTCCCAACGGTCATAGATTGGATTGCCTGGCTTATAAGCAGCATCGCCCTCTTTGACAAAATCAGACTCGGCACTCATCACCTGCTGTATCGGGAATAAAAGACCCAACATAAACAAGGTATGACTCAGCTTATTTTTTGATTTTTTCATTGCAGATCTCAACTCAGAATACCGATATAAAATGTTAGGAAAGGTCAATTCAACTCAAGTTATAATGTTATGTTATTCACATATTATAACTAAATCATCGTTATCGAATGGTTAAAATAAGTTATTTTATAAGCAAGTTAAGTTGATGAATCATTGATAAAAATCAATATCTATAACTCAAAAATGGGCTGATGCTCTGTTTTTTTGTATTCAAAATTAAATGAAACCTAAATAGAGAACATTATGACTTTTTCACACCATGCTGAACCTCATGTGATACAACGTTCTGGCTGGCTTCGTGCGGCAGTACTTGGTGCAAATGATGGGATTATTTCTGTCACCAGTTTAGTCATGGGCATGGCTGCCAGTGGCGCGCACGCTCAGACGCTCTTAGTTACATGTATCGCTGGACTGATTGCGGGCGCAACCTCAATGGCGGCTGGTGAATATGTGTCAGTAAAATCTCAAGAAGACATTGAAAAAGCGGATTTAAAATTTGAAGCAAAGGAATTAAAAAAGAATCCTCAAGCCGAATTGAATGAGTTAACACAAATATATATATCGCGAGGATTAGAACCTGAACTGGCGCACCAAGTCGCAACACAACTGACTGCACATGATGCCTTAGGTGCACATGCCAGAGATGAAATCGGCATCCATGAAAATACCGCAGCCAATCCGATTCAAGCTGCACTCTCATCTGCTGTGGCTTTTTCTTGCGGTGCCGCCCTTCCAATGTTCGCCATTTTACTCAGTGCCGAAGCTTATATTTCGCAGACGGTGATGCTCACGGGGATTTTATCTCTCGCGTTATTGGGTGCAATGTCAGGATACATTGCCAACACCTCTATGCTAAAAAGCAGCTTACGCATTACGCTGTGGGGCATTCTCGCCATGTTATTTTCTAGCTGGGTCGGTTCACTATTCAACGTTCAAGCACTTTAGAGATGCTTGCTTTTCCAAAATTCGAGTTGGTGTATAACAATTAATTTACGGCGGAATAAAGCTTTTTCTATCGTTTGGTAGTATGATCAGAGATTACTGAATGATCTATAATTAGTGTGAACATTCCACTAAATTCGATCCTCGCAGTTCAGAACTGACCAATGTAGAGAAGTGTTTTGATACATCGACTTGGGATATTGTTTGCATTTGCAACAATTGCACTACAGATTGCTGTTTTTCTACAGCCACTATTGCCAGAGAAATATCAAATTTCTCCTGCATGTGAGACTGTGTTGCATTTGTCATCCCAATTTAGACCTCAGCAAGATCTGCATGCACATCACTCACATGCTGAACATCATCATAGTATTGCCTCAGATCAGGTCGTTTCAAATTCAACCAATCATGGACATCAACATGATTTCAATCATCAATGTCCATTTTGTTTTTTCTACGGACAATTGGTTGTTCCTCCAACATTAGGTATTCAAGAAGTCTTGGTTCGCTTACAGGTGCGTTATTTGCACCTACAACAAGTGTTCATCAGCTTCTTCTTTTCTTTACAACGCCTATTTCTTATTCCCCAAGGCCGTGCCCCACCGCTTGCTTTTTCAGCTATTTAGTTTGTCAAAAATTACTTATTGAGAAAGTGAGTTATATATGCTTTATCGAGTTTCTTTTGCTGCCATGCAGCAAGAGCCAGCGATATACATCGCTAAAAAAATACAGTGTTTAGATGATATTCAACAGACTCCCTCTGTACTGGAGAATTCGCTATGGACTTAGGTTTAACTGCATTAGAACTGGCACGTATCCAGTTCGCTTTTACTGTTTCCTTTCATATTATTTTTCCTGCCACGTCGATTGGGCTGGCTTGTTTCCTGGCGGTTTTAGAATGGAAATGGCTAAAAAGCCACGATCCGATTTACAAAGATTTATATAAGTACTGGCTTAAAATCTTCGCCGTCACTTTTGGTATGGGCGTGGTTTCAGGTGTGGTGATGAGCTATCAGTTCGGCACCAACTGGAGTGAGTTCTCCCGTATTTCAGGAAGTATCACAGGGCCATTACTGACCTATGAAGTGCTTTCGGCTTTTTTCCTCGAAGCAGGATTCCTCGGCATCATGTTATTTGGCTGGGGACGAGTCAGTGAAAAAGCGCATTTCTTTGCGACGCTGATGGTAGCCATCGGTACATGTATCTCAATGTTCTGGATATTATCCTCCAATAGCTGGATGCAAACACCGCAAGGCTTTGCGATTGAAAATGGCATCATCGTTCCTACAGATTGGTTCGCGATTGTCTTTAATCCATCATTCCCATACCGTTTTGCACACATGGCAGTGGCTGCATTTCTTGTTTCTGCCTTGGTTGTGGCTGCTACGGCTGCTTGGCACTTACTTCGTGGTCGCCGTGATGCATTGGTCAAAAAATCATTTTCAATGGCAATGTGGATGATCTTATTTGCTGCACCAGCACAAGTGGTGATTGGTGATCATCACGGTTTAAATACTTTAAAATATCAACCGGCAAAACTCGCTGCGATGGAAGGACATTGGGAAACCAATGTCAATGAACCTATGCCACTTTACCTTTTTGGTATCCCTGATATGCAAGCAGAGACCACCAAATATGCGGTGGGTATCCCCTATTTGGGTAGCTTGATTCTCACACATAGTCTCGATGGTGAAGTCAAAGGTTTAAAAGAGTTTGCACCTGAAGATCGACCAAACTCAACCTTGGTGTTTTGGAGTTTCCGTATCATGGTGGGCCTCGGCACACTGATGGTTTTATTGGCGATTGTCGGGTTAATTCTACGCAGAAAAGATCAGATTTATGAAAAGAAATGGTTTCATAAATTCGCTCTGATCATGGGACCAACAGGCTACATCGCTTTATTGGCAGGCTGGTTTACCACTGAATTGGGGCGTCAACCTTGGGTGGTTTATGGTGTTTTACGGACTAAAGATGCTTTATCCAGTGTTTCTGCCGAACAAGTTGGACTCACGCTGATTATCTTTGTGGTGGTCTATACCATCGTCTTTGGTACAGGTATTTACTACATCCTCAAACTGATACACAAAGGTCCTCAGTTTATCGATACACCAATACCAGAGACTGGAGGCGTTGGACATTTTAAAACCCCAATGCGTCCTTTAAGTGCTGTTGATGACAGTCTTGAAAACAAAGATCAAGGCAAAGGAGAATAACATGCTGGATATTTCTCTCATTTGGGCAATGATTATTGCCTTTGGTGTATTGATCTATGTGGTGCTCGATGGTTTTGATCTCGGTATCGGCATTTTGTTCCCTTTTATAAAAGGAAAACAAGAACGAGATGTAATGATGAATACCGTTGCGCCTGTTTGGGATGGCAATGAAACATGGATGGTATTAGGCGGTGCTGGATTGTTCGCAGCGTTTCCAATCGTGTACGCCACAGTTTTATCCGCACTGTATATGCCTATTACCTTAATGGTGATTGCCTTGATCTTTCGCGGCGTTGCATTTGAATTCCGTTTTAAAGCCAATCGTTCCAAAGCACTTTGGGACATGGCATTTATATGGGGTTCAACACTGGCGAGCTTCTTACAAGGCGTGATTTTAGGTGCCTACATTCAGGGCTTAAAAACAGAGAACGGCATATACGTCGGTGGCGGTTTGGATTGGCTGACTCCTTTTGCACTGTTTACTGGTTTCGGTGTGGTCGTGATGTATGCAGCTTTAGGTTGTGGCTGGCTCATCCTGAAAACAGATCAGGAATTGCAAAACAAAATGTACAACCTGATGCCAAAACTGATCTTCACCCTATTGGCTATTTTCGTTGCCGTCAGCTTGTACACGCCTTATAGTCAGCCAGCAATCGCTGAAAAATGGTTTGCTTTACCGCAACTACTATATTTTAGCCCTGTGCCAATTTTAGTGATCGCATTTACATTTTTAACATGGCGTGCCTGTGTAAAACGAAGTGAATACAAACCTTTTGTTTATACCCTCATGCTGATGTTTCTTGCGTATTCAGGCTTTGTCATCAGTCTTTGGCCCTACATCATCCCGCCGTCGGTCACGATATGGGAAGCTGCTGCGCCAAGAAATAGTCAGCTATTTTCCTTAGTTGGTGCAGGTATTATGATTCCAATCATCTTGGTCTACACCTTTTGGGGTTACTGGATTTTTAGAGACAAAGTTCGTATTGGTGACGACGGCTATCATTGAGGTGAAGTCAAATGAAAAAATCACAAATCAAATGGTTCATTGGCTTGTGGCTGGTTGGCTTTTTAGGGTTAGCGATCATCGCTGGACTCTTTAAAGGCTTATTGATGCTTGCTTACCAATAATCTCTTTTCTGGGTGTTTGACCGATCATTGGTCAAACACCTGCGTACTTCTCCAATAAGCTTTCTATTCTTTAACTAAATAACCATTATTATTTGCTATTTTTTTAAATTCTAAGCTATGTTGAGTACAAAGAAATGAGGTACATGACATGTCAGTTTTAGAATTATTAGAAATAAAACATCCTATTTTTCTTGCACCTATGGCGGGTGTTTCCACACCAACACTCGCGGCAGAAGTTTCAAATCAAGGCGCTTTCGGCGCTCTAGGTCTTGGCGCGAATACACCTGAATCAGCCAAAGCGCAAATTTTAAAAACACAAGAACAGACGGATCGCCCGTTTCAAGTCAACTTTTTTTGCCATCAGCCAGAAGCACTCGATGCTGAGATCGCCAAGCAATGGATTGAATATTTACAACCTGAATTTGCTAAATTTGATGCTGTTGCACCAACACAGTTGAAGTGCATCTATCCGAGTTTTTTAGAAAATGATGATTTCCTCAATGTCGTTTTAGAAACCAAACCCAAAGCCGTCAGTTTTCATTTCGGAATTCCTCATCCGCATCAAATTCAAGCACTCAAACAGGCTGGAATTATCACTATGGTTTCAGCAACCAACCTGATTGAAGCACAACAAATTGAGGCTGCTGGCATTGATATTATTATTGCACAGGGTATCGAAGCAGGTGGGCATCGTGGTATTTTCAATCAAGATGTTGATGCCGCAATCAAAACCAGTGATCTTGTTCAACTGCTCACCCAACATTGTACTTGCCCTGTGATCGCAGCAGGTGGCATCATGAATGGTGATCACGCAAAAACCATGTTTAAACTGGGTGCGGCGGCTGTACAATTAGGAACAGCCTTTGTGCAATGTAAAAGTTCCAGTGCCAACGCCGCTTATCGCAAAGCCTTATTTAGTCAAAAAATCACCCAAATCAGTGCCAGTTTATCGGGACGTCCCGCTCGCGGTTTACTCGGAACATGGCATACCCAAATTGATAGCCCGCATCGTCCCACTGTACCAGCATATCCATATAGCTATGATTTAGCCAAACAACTGATGGGGATCGCAAATCAACACGATGATTTTAGCTATGGTGCATTTTGGGCAGGAAGTAATGTGGCTCAAATTCGGGAGTTAGAAGCCGCCGATTTAGTCAATCAACTGATCGTAGAAATCACAACGCGATAAAAATAATCATAAAAAAATCGACCTATACAGGTCGATTTTTTATTGCTGTCTACTTAAACAGTTCTAATAACGTTCTTTGCGCGTTATAAGGCGCTTCGCCCTCTGCTGGAGTCGCACGTTGCCACGTCCCATCTGCTTGCAATAACCACGCTTGTTGATTGTCTTTGAGATAGTTCAATAAGCCTTGCTGATAAATCCGTTTTTTCAAAGCAGGTTCCTCTATTGGGAAACAAGCTTCTACACGATTAAATAAGTTACGATCCATCCAGTCGGCACTCGAACAATAAATACGTGGATTACCATTATTGCTAAAATAATAGACACGGGTATGTTCCAAAAAGCGTCCTACAATCGAGCGCACACGAATATTTTCAGATAGATTTGGCAAACCTGGACGCAAACAGCAAATCGAACGGATAAGTAAATCAATTTGTACGCCAGCCTGCGAGGCTTCATACAATTTATTAATGAGATGAACTTCAGTTAAGGCATTCACTTTAATAATAATTTGTGCAGGTTTACCCGCTTTCACATTGGCAATTTCATCATCGATGAAGTTAATCAAATGTGCATGTAAGGTAAATGGCGCGTGCAATAACTTTTTCAGTTTTGCCATCTTGCCCATACCGGTCAACTCTTGGAACACGCGATGTACATCTTCACAGAGTTCTTTATCGGTGGTCATGAGCCCATAATCGGTATAAATTCGAGCATTACCTGCATGGTAATTACCTGTGCCCAAATGCACATAACGAACCAATTTATTATTTTCTCGGCGTACCACCAAGATCATCTTGGCATGGGTTTTATAACCCACGATACCATAGACCACCACTGCGCCCGCTTCTTGCAACACATTGGCAACTTCGATATTGGATTCTTCATCAAAGCGCGCACGTAATTCAATAACCGCAGTCACTTCTTTGCCATTACGTGCAGCTTCTGCAAGCACCTGTACAATTTCCGAGTCTGCGCCACTGCGATACAAGGTTTGCTTAATCGCTAACACCTGTGGATCACGAGCCGCTTCACGTAATAATTGAATCACAGGCGCAAAAGACTCAAACGGATGATGTAATAAAATCTCTTGTTTTTGCATCGCCGCAAAGATGCTTTCTGACTTCTTAAATACTCTTGGCAAAACTGGCGTATGCGAGTCATAGCGCAAATGCGGACGTTTAAAGTTTGACAATAAACGCGCCAAATTGACTGGGCCATCAACTTTATATAGTTGCTCTTCTCCCAACTCAAACTCAGCCAACAAATAGTCATAGATATGCTTTGGACAATTCTGCGTAACTTCCAAACGTACCGCACGTCCAAAGCGACGCGAACTCAACTCACCTTTCAATGCTTTGGCCAAATCTTCCACATCTTCGTTCAACGCCAAGTCAGCGTTTCGTGTGACTCGAAATTGATAACATCCTGTTGCTGTCATGCCAGGGAACAAGTCGGATACATGCTCATGGATAATCGCAGAAAGCATCACATGATGTTCTTTCCCGTCGGTGAGTTCATCAGGTAAACGTACGACACGCGGTAAAGAGCGCGGTGCTGGAACAACAGCCAAATCAATTTGACGACCAAAGGCATCTTTACCTTCTAATGTCACCACAAAGTTGAGACTTTTGTTCACCAACCGTGGAAATGGATGTGCTGGATCAAGACTAATCGGTGTTAAAACAGGTGCAACTTGTTCTTGGAAATATTTTTTAATCCAAGCAGATTGTGCAGGTGTTAATTCCCCACGACGTAAGAAGCAAATATCTTCTTCACGTAACTTCGGTAAAATTTCTTCATTGAGAATACGATATTGATGTTCAATCGCAGCATGTGCCGTGATGGAGATTTGCTCCATTACTTGCTTTGGTGTTAGACCATCGGGCGTACGACTTTCATTGCCCAAGGTCAGTTGTTCCATCACGCCTGCTACACGAATTTCAAAGAACTCATCCAGATTACGTGAAAAAATGAGTAGGAAATTCATCCGTTCCAACAATGGATGAAGTGGATCAACGGCCTGTTCAAGCACACGTAAATGGAAATCAAGAATGGAGAGTTCTCGATTAATATAACGATCGTTGTAACTATATTCTATTGGCGCTGTTGTCGTCACTGCAGTATTCATACCGAACCTTGTGCATTATCATTCATCAAGTGATAATTTAAGTATGCTGCAAAAATATGTCAATTTGGTAAAAAAGCCCAAAAATATTGAGCTTTTTCGCATTTAGATAAATTTACTGCGGCTTTTGTGTGCCGTTCATATATTTCAAAATCACACGTTTACGATATTGCAGCTTTCGATCATTGCGATTGTCTTGGTAATACTTGGGATTGGGTAATAACGCAGCAAGAAAAGCCGCTTGTTCACGCGTTAAGTTTTTTGAACTTTTACCATAATAATATTGAGCTGCGGCTTCTACGCCATAAATGTTCTGCCCGAATTCAACCGAGTTCATATACACTTCTAAAATGCGACGTTTGGACCACATCCGCTCCATCATCCATGTCGCGACGGCTTCTTGTCCCTTACGAATAAATGAGCGTTGGTTATACAAAAATAAGTTTTTGGCCAATTGCTGTGAGATGGTCGAACCACCAGCCACCACCTCACCCTTTTTATTATTTCGTTCCAAGGCATGTTGAATACCCGCCCAGTCGAACCCATGATGATGAATAAATTTGGCATCTTCCCCAGCCAAAACAGCATGTTTGAAGTTATCGCTTATCTGATCATAATCGCGCCAATCGTGCTGAATCGGTTTCATATCAGACCAATAGTCTAACCGCATGAACATGGTTGTATTTACAGGTTGGGTTCGCCACCATACCAAACTGCTAAAAATCCAAAGCTGAATGAGCAAAATCACGCCGACGATCAGCATCACAACACGGGCTAAAAAGGCTTTCATTAAAGTGCATTACTCCTTCTGCATCAGTCTGCGTAATGTCAACAGACCTATAGGGTCTATTGATATTTCATCCATGTCTTGCGTTATTGGTTAAAACCACACAAACAAGGCGGGAAACGTAGGCAATGGCGATCCCCTTGTCAAGTTTCATAACAAAGTTTGGGGCAGTTTTAGCCATAACCCTTCGGGACTGGAATATTTTTTTCCGGTACTTTGTTATGCCTTACTCATTTAGAATACCTAAATTTCGTAAGTCATGCCTCGTATCGTCTAAAAAATATTCTCAGTCGCAAGCATCTGTGAAATGTCAACAGCCCCTATATCATGCTAAGCTATTTTTTATTTCAATGACTCGCCAAGCATATGACTGAAACAACTCCACCACAAATCAATCAAAAATTACAGATGCAAACATGGTGGTTTACAGCGTTATTGATCGCCGTCAATGTCGGATTATTTAGTTGGCAAATTCTCACTGGTGTGAATATTACCGATCCTTCACCGGTTGATGCAATTGCTTGGGGTGCAGATTTCACACCTCTGACGTTCTTGGGTCAGCCCGAACGACTACTCAGCAGCATGTTTTTTCATTTTGGTATGATCCATTTGATGCTGAATATGTGGGCATTATACATTTTTGGTAGTATTGCCGAACAACTGTTTGGTCGGACTTATTATATTGCTCTGTATTTTCTAGCAGGGTTAATGGGCAGTGTGCTTTCCAGCTATCTGAGTATTTTAGATGCATACCAATTATTACAACACTTTGATGTAAAACTATTACCGAAAATCAGTGCAGGCGCTTCGGGCGCAGTCATGGGCTTAGGTGCTGCACTGACGGTTATCTCGCTATTTCCAACTTTGCCACGACAACGGTTTTTGTTAGATAAAAAATCCTTACTCTTGATTATGGGTATCAACCTTGTATTTGGTTTTACTGTTTCAGGCATCAATAATGCTGCACACATTGGCGGCATGATCATGGGTGCATTGCTCGCGGGCGCTTGGTATTTTAGCCAAAAAACGGTGAAAACCAATTTTATCCAAATCGCAGCCATCATCATTGCAACGTTATTACTCGCGGGATTCTATTTTTACTGTACTCAATTAAGCACTGAACTTCATCCATTGTGGTATGAGATTTTGATGCAAAACAAACTGTAAACGCGCTACGCTCATCACATCGAGCTGTCACATTATAATATGTCAGCAACATTTGACTGACGGCCCATGACGAAGAATGTACTTACATCGGATAAGTACATCTATCAAATCAAAAGGGAGACAGATATGAGACCTCACATTTCCATTTTAACGCTTGGCGTGACTAACCTAGAACAATCTCTTATTTTTTACCGTGATGGGCTTGGACTTCAGACTGAAGGTATTGTTGGCCTAGAGTTTGAACATGGTGCTGTTGCATTCTTTGATCTTCAAAATGGGCTTAAGCTTGCAATCTTTGCTCAAGATGATCTTGCTATGGATGCTGGGTTAACAAAACACCCGATTAGTTCAACTGCCATGTCAATTGGACATAATGTCACTGATAAAAATGAAGTGGATGAGCTGATGCAAACTGCAAAAAAAGCAGGCGCTACCATCGTCAAAGAAGCCCAACATACTTTTTATGGGGGGTATGCTGGATACTTTCTCGATCCCAATGGGCATCTTTGGGAAATTGTTTGGAACCCGCATATAATGCCGCCAACCGACTAGTTCTGCCCCCTAATCTCTTTTTTTAATTTCTATTAGATTAAAATTACAGACTCTATCTAAAAGACTATACATTTACTCATCATTTTTTGACGCAGGATTTAGCTCTGAAATAGCATGAGTTCCTGCGTCAAAATTAGTCCACTTTCTACGACTGATTCATTTCCCTCAAGCTCTGCAATGGTGGAATATCACATAAATAGCTGAGACGATAACGACCAATCAAAGTACAAATCAACATCATCGTTAACGGTAAAATCAACCAGATTTCAGGATGCCATTGCACTGCCATTTGCATCTTGTGACTGGCAATCGCACTAATCACCTCAGCAAACAGACATGCGACGATCCCTGCCAATAACCCAATAAAACCGATTTCCATACTCAGCATCCGTTTTAATTTATTTTTGGCGATACCAAAAGAACGCAATAAAGCCACTTCTTTACGGCGCTCATCCATCAACACATTCAAACATGCGATCAGTACCAAGATGCCTGATAACCCCACCAGCATCGCCAGTACAGTCACGATCTGAACCAGCACGTTCATTAAACGTTTTACCTCATCCAGAATCCGCCCGACATCAATAAATACCGTATTGGAAAATTGTTGAATCAGTTGCACCATTTTTGCTTGATCTGCGGGTGGCACATAAAAGCTTCCCAAGTAACTGCCTGCATTTTCATCCATCGTTTCAGGAGAAAAAATAAAGAAGAAATTTGGACTAAAACTTTCCCATTCGACTGTGCGCAAGTTAATCACCGTCGCTTGTAAAGTTCCCTCTGGCAGACTAAAACTGAGTTGATCACCGATATGAATATCAAGCTCATTGGCTAACTTTTCTTCTACCGAAACTTGAGCAACTTGGCTAAATTCTGTCGCCCCTTTTGTAATGACATTGTCAGTCGGAAAATCTACTGATTGAGTCAAATTAAGTTCACGGCGTAAAGAGTTATTTTGCTGAATCAATTCAGGTGCAAATGCTTCACCATTCTTCGCAATCAAGCGACCTCGAATATTCGGATAGAGCGGCGTTGATTGCCACTGATTTTGTTCCAGTTGTTGCTTGAGCTCTGGCATATCAAAAGGAGGCAACCCATAGACAAACTGGTTAGGTGTTCCCTCTGGTAGCTGTTGCTGCCAACGTTCGAGTAAATCAGTTCGCAAAACACTCAGTACCGTAATCAAACTCAAACCTAAAGCCAAAGCCGTAATCTGTAATGCCGTTTGATGGGGAATGCGGACATAAGCTGATAATGGGTGTTTCAGTTGTTTAATCGCTTTTAGTAACAGCCAAATCACGGCATAGAGCACAGCACAAAGGGCTAAAATCGCGCTTAACACTAACAAACTTAACTGAATGTTATCACTCAATACCAAACTAAAAATCACCAGACTAGCAACCCCAACAGCAAACATCGCAATATGAGATTTTCGCGAGCGCACTTGTTGGCGTATGACTCGAATGGGTGGTGTATTTAGTAACTCCCAAATACTCGGCAAGATAAAACCAATCAAAACCATCACACTAGTAAAAATCGCAATCGGCAATGCCATGAGTAAATCACTCATTGCAAAGCTCAGTTGTAGCTGAGGAATCAACTGCAACATCAATTGCAATAACCCATAGCCCAAAGCGATGCCCATCAAGCTTCCAATCACAATTGACAAAAGACTGACAATGCCAAGCAGTACCAAATAGGCTGCTAAGATTTGCCATTTGCTTGCGCCCAAACAACGCATCAAGGCGATATGATCTTGGTTTTGTTGTACATAACGTTGACTGGTCAAAGCAATTGCAATACCACAAAGTAGAATCGTCAATAAATTGGCGAGCTGTAGAAAAGTATCTAGATTTTCAATCGGTTTCATTAGCCGAGTATTGGATTGACTGGCATCTCGTAGTTTTAATGTTGTTTGTTCGGTATTTTCAATCTGCTGATCAACTGCCTGATCTAAAGGCTGCTCATGACCAGTGTCTTGTTTAAATATCTGCTGAAAGGCATTCACTTGTTCAGGCAAACCTGCCATTAACAACCGATATTCAATACGGCTGCCAATTTGAACGGCATTGGTTTTTGCAATATCTGCACGATGAATAATCACCGTGGGCGAAAAACCTGAAAAACCAAGTTCTTGATTTGAATCATGCTCAATCACGCCTGTAACCGTAAATTCACCATCCGCAATGGCAACCTGATCACCTAGCTTGGCATGCAATAAATCCATTGCTCTTGGACTTAACCAGACTTGTCCGGGCTGAATAGATTTGGCCTGAGGTGAGATCTCTAGTTTCCCACGCAAGGGGAAACCCTCATCCACGGCTTTGACATTGACCATCACAAACTGATCTTGGGTATGCGCCATTGATCCAAATATGGTCACAAAGGCCTGTTGCAAATTCAGTTGTTCCGCATGTTGCAGCCAGTTAGATTGAATCGGCTCCTGATCTGACAGGACTAGATCTGCACCGAGCATTTCCGCTGCTTGCAAGGTCACGGCATTTTGGACTTGAGTATTGCTAAATTTTAAAGCAGTGGTTGCGCTAATCGCGAGGGAGAGCGCAATAATCAACAAATACAATCCACCTGTACGAAAACTTTGTAGCAGTAAGGGTTTTACAATCGAATTCATACCCTTTCCTCGGCGCTCTCATCTTCAGCTTTGATGATTTCTTGAATTTGACCATCCACAAGCCTGACATGACGTTGACATAATGCAGCTAAATTTTGGTCATGCGTCACCAGCACTAAAGTCGTGCCTAGCTCTTTATTTAAATCAAATAAAAGTTGCTCAATCTCTTCTGCCGTTTGTCCATCCAAATTTCCTGTCGGTTCATCTGCGAAAATAATTTTAGGTTCGGCAATCAATGCACGGGCAATCGCCACGCGTTGTTGTTCACCACCAGACAAAACTTTGGGCGTTTGTTGTGCTTGACGAATCAAGCCCACACGCTCTAACCAAGCCAATGCTTTTTGTTCCGCATGTTTGAAATTAAAATCAGGTTGTAAACGCAATGGCAACATGACATTTTCTAAAGCACTGAGCTGAGGTAGAAGCTGAAAAGACTGAAAAACAAAACCAATATTTTCTAATCGAACCTGCGCACGTTGCTCTTCAGTTAAAGCATGTACCGCTTGTTCACAGACCCACAACTCTCCCAAACTTGGTCGATCCAAAGTGGCTAAAATCCCCAAAAGCGTTGATTTTCCTGAACCTGACCGACCTGTAATCGCAATTTGCTCTCCCTGATAAATATCTAAATCAATCTCTTTTAAAATGGTTAGAGTTTGCTGATTGATTTGAATATTTTGTGTAACTTTTCGGGCAGAAATAATCGGTTGTGGCATGATGTTAGGTATCCTGTAGAACAAATTTTTAACGGTTATGCAAACACCTAAAGTGATCTTATCTATGTCTAAACTGCTTGCCACACTACTGATATGTTTAGTACCAACACTGGTTTCGGCAAAGACGATTTTGATATTGGGTGATAGCCTGAGTGCAGGTTATGGTATTGATGCCAAACAAGGTTGGGTTCACTTATTACAACAACGTTTAGACCAACAGTATCCGAAACAGCACAAGGTGGTCAATGCAAGTGTCAGTGGAGAAACTACCAGTGGCGCGCTGGCAAGATTACCGAAACTATTGCAGACCTATAAACCTGAAGTTGTGGTCATTGAACTAGGCGGAAATGATGGATTACGTGGGCAACCACCACAAATGATTCAAAAGAATTTAGCTCAGTTGGTACAACTCAGTCAGAAACAAAAAGCCAATGTTTTACTATTTGGTATGAAAATACCACCAAATTATGGAACGGCATATAGCACCGCTTTTGAAAATAATTATAAAGTTGTAAGCCAGCAATATCGTATTAAGTTACTGCCCTTCTTTTTGGAAGGTGTCGCAGGTAATAAAAGTTTAATGCAAAATGATCAGGTTCACCCAAATGCCAAAGCACAATCGATTATGCTTAACTTGGCTTATCCGTATATTCGAGGGGCGCTATAAAGCGTTGTGCTAAGTTTGATTAATCTATTTTTTTACTAAAATAAACAACGCTTTCCGTTTCTTGAAAACCCAATGCACGATGCATTGCATGACTGATGACATTGTCCAATGCCGCATCAGATGCAAACTCAGTACAAGAAAATTGTTTTGCCCATGCTTCGACCTGACGAACAAGTAAAGTTGCCACACCTAAGCGACGATATTCTGGAAGTACATAAATGCCTTCTAGAAATGCCACAGGAGAAGTCTCTGTCCCGTTTACGTATTCATACCGAATAGATGCTTCTAGCATCGCAACCGCGTGATGATCCGAATAGGCTAATAATTGTAATGCATGCTTTTCAGCCAATAACTGATGCATCTCTTGCAAATGTGATTCTTCAAGATCATTCCAAAGCTTTATTCTTAGTTTTAACCAATCTTTGAGTGAAGCTTCTGATGCTGGTTTAATATTCATAACATAACCACCACTGCTTTGATGAACAGCGTGAAAAAATAACCTAAATAGAAAAATGGCTAACTTGAAAGTTAGCCATTTATATTATTCTAAAAATCAAAGAACGTCACTTCACCCGTTTCAAGCGAATACTCAGCGCCAACAACGATCATCTTGCCTTTCTCAATTAAGCTTTCCAACACACTTGAACCATGACGTAACTGATTCACTGATGCGAAAACATTTGAACGAACAGCATGAGCAGATAATTTTTTCAAATCATCTTTTAATTCAGTTTGCATCAAAATTTCTACCGAAGGACGCACTCGATTGACGATTGACATCAAATTTGATGATGGCGGTTGATCTGGATTTTTTAAAGTATCAATTGTTGCTTGGATCGCACCACAATGACTATGCCCTAAAACAACAACCACTGCACAATCATATCGTTCAGCGGCAAACTCAACACTGCCGACTTGTGACGGTGCAACGATATTGCCTGCTACACGTATCACGAATAAATCACCTAAGCCCTGGTCAAATACCATTTCAGCAGGCACACGCGAATCTGAACAACCTAGAATGATTGCAAAGGGATTTTGTTCACTTGCCATTTCGGCGCGCTCTTGGTGAGTGAGAAATTTCTGTTGGGTTGCTTCCCCTTTCACAAAACGAGCATTACCAGCTTTTAAACGTTCTAGAGTTTCTTTGGCAGTGAGCATGTATACAATCCATCTATGATTAACATGAGCAAAGAGTTTAATCTGCGCAAGTTTGAAAGTCACTGACCAAAATAGAAACTCATCGAACAAAGGACACTCCTTTGATCATAAAAATGACGCATAAATGATGATTTCATTGGCAAGAATTTCCATACATCTGTAGATTATGCAAATGACTCCCCGAGTAACATCCTCAATAATCAATTGATTTAAGAATAGATCAAGGACTGAGTAAAGATGAATACCCTATTTTCGGTGCCATTGCGTAAGACATTCACTGCCGCATTACTGGCTTGCAGCCTATCAGCAGTTGCAATAAGCACAACACAAGCTGCTGAAATTGAGATGAGTTTTCAAAATTTATTACAACAAGAACGAGCATGGGCTGGCCTACAAAGCAAAACATTAAAAGTAGGCGATATCACATGGTCTTATAGCGAAGGCGGTCAAGCAGGAAAACCAATCGTCGTTTTAATTCATGGTTTAGCCGGCAGTCGAGACAATTGGAATCGAGTCGCACAAGCGTTAACCGCAAATTATCACGTCATTATTCCAGATCTACCTGCCAGTGGGGAAACCCAAGTTCCAAAAGAATTTGATTATTCAGTTCCCAATGTCACCGAAAAATTACGCCGCTTTATCGAAGCAGCTAACCTCACAGGTCCAGCACATATCGCAGGTCACTCACTGGGCGGCTCCGTTGCCATGCTCTATGCAGGTCAATATTCGTTTGAGACCAAGAGCCTGTTCTTAATCAATGCCGCTGGTGTGTATCGCACGGCAACAACGCCGTATTTAAAAGATCCAAATCAAATTAGAAATATGGTGGTGAGCAAAAAAGGTGATTTTAACTTCCTCATGCAACAAGCCATGTATGCTCCGCCTTTTATTCCAAAAGAAATTGCACAAGCCCAAGAGCGGATGATGATTGGACAAGTCGAGCAAACCAAGAAAATGATGGAACAGGTAATCGCGCTAAATAAGCTATACACGCCTGATTCATTTGCTTTGTTGACTAGAGCGATTGACGCACCTACTCTAATTTTGTGGGGAAAACAGGATAAAATCATCAATGTAGAGGTTGCTTCTGAACTCAAATCCCTGTTGAAAAATGCTCAAACGCCTGTGATTCTGGATAAAGTTGGTCACATGCCAATCTTAGAAGCAGATCAATTGGTGGTGCAGCAATATTTGCCATTCTTGAGCAAGATTCAGGCAGCTAAACCTGCAACTGCCCCATCGCCATAAGTTTAAACAAGTGATTTGAAATTTTATGTCTAAACATCCAATGATAGAACAACTAATCGATGCACAACTTGATTTCATCGATCAGGAATTTGCACAAACAGAAACCATTCAACATGAGTTTAAACAGTTCTATCATTGGTTACGTTTACAGCAACTACAACAGATTTGGTCATTTCCACAGATTTTTGAACTGCTTGAAAAACAAATTTTAGCAACACCCGCAAGTTCATTTTTAGTTGAGCAAATTGCTGAGCACATCCGTTTCGCTTTGATTCATCCGCTGAATGAGCAAACCACAATTGAAGATGTCATCCCCGTTTTAACCATCGATTCGATTGCACAATACGTTGCCAGTAAAAGTGGTCATCGCCAACGTCTGATCAAAACCATAGTCAACAACCCTGCTTTTTCTGCGCTGATTACGCAACTGATCCAACATTCGATTCAAGACTATTTAGATAATTCAGTGATGTCTAAACGTGTTCCTAGTGTCGGGCATTTTATGAAAATGGGCAAATCAGTTTTGGAAACAGTGACTGATTCTAATCTCAATGAAACCATTGGCCACTATTTGCAAAAGAATATTTTAAAAATTAGCCAAATGAGTGAGAAAGTTTTAAATCAACATTTTAACGATGATAAGCTCTATCACTTTCAGGCCAATCTTTGGCATAAAATTAAAGTCATGCCTTTATCGGTATTGCGGAACTATGTCGAAGTACAGGATTTACCTAAAACGGTCGGCATGGGACATGATATTTGGGAGCATATTCGTCAAACAGATTATTTAAAACAACAAGTTCATGATGGTGTTTATGCATGGTATGCACGAAACCAAGAGCGGACTTTTGATTTGTTATTACGTGATCTAAATATTGACGAAAATTTAATTGAAAATGAATTAAGCAACTTACTAGCGCCTATCTTAGGACAAGTCATTCAAACGGGTTATCTAAGACAACGTGCTCGCACTTATTTAGAAAAGTTTTATTATTCAGAACATGTGACTGAAATATTCAAAAAACAAGGCGCTTAAAGCGCCTTGTTTGCGCTATATCGAACTTAGAAGCTATACGTCACGCCAAGATTGTAACGACGACCATCGAGCACATAATTATAGGTCTCTGTATCAATCTCTTTATCGAACAGATTGTAAACACCCGCCGCAAAGGCGATATTTTGTGTTGGTTTGTAGTTCAATCCGACATCAACCATCGTATAGGCAGGTTTACCCTTTGCCATCTCGGTGCGACTTAAATAATCAGAGGTTTTGCTGCGGTAGTTGACTCGCCCCCAACTTGAGAACTGATCATTAATCTCCCAATCTGCGGTGGTATTGAACATATGTTTTGGCATTTCATTTAGCGGTTTGCCTTTATTTATACCGCTTTTTTGTTCTGTATCAGTAAAAGTATAATTGGCACGTAAGTTCACATTTGGCAAAAATTTCCAACCAAAAGTCATTTCAGCACCACGCATATTGGCTTTATCCACATTCTCACGCAGACTGACAAAATCAAATTTTTCACCTAACCAATCACAGCCACGTGACCCAGCATCTCCCTGACAAGTTCTTACTTCAGTAATTTTATCTTTAAATTCACTGTTAAAAATTGTTAAACCTGCATTCAGATTATCGAGATTGTCCCAGTTAAATGAAACTTCATAGTTCACACTTTTCTCAGGTTTTAAGTCAGGATTTCCGACAATAACGCCATTGCTTTGGCCTCCACCTGTAGCTTGTCCCCATTCTGCAACAGTTGCACGCAGTGCTGGTGTTTTATAGCCCGTCGATATGCCACCCTTAATCACCCAATTGTCATTTAAGCCCCAGACTCCATACACTTTTGGACTCCAATGATCACCAAATTTTTCGTCTTTATCTAAACGGAGTGAGCTGGTCAAAGTAAAGTCATCAACAATATTCCATGCATTTTCAGCAAATAATGCCCAGCTATAACGATCAAGATGTGAAATAGGTTTTGCACCACCCACACTCAATTGGTTACCTTGATCATCTAATTCTTCTTTTAAATACATACCACCAAAACTAAGGCTATGACGATCAAAATTAATTTTATTGATTGTATTAAATGTGGTGTTGGTCGCTTCCATATTGCGTGATGGATTATCATTTTCTTCACGCTGAATATAGGAATTTGTTTCTACAGCACCAATTTGACCGCGATGCGTTAAGCTATATTCTGTACGGTAATAATTGGTGAGTGAGTCTGTAGGATACTCACCACGTTTATTTGGTTTGTTTTCTATTGTTTTACCCACGGTTGCGTTACGCGCTTGAATAGAGCGTTGATATTCCAAATCAATAGTGTGGTCATCATTCGGTGTTAAGCTAAATGCCGCACCGCCTGCACGCATTTTTTGTTTCTTATAACCCCCATAGATATCATCTTCATCACGTTGGGAAAATAAACCATTGGCTTTAAATGATAAAAGATTGGCAATCAACGGCCCTGAAATATATGCATTTGATTGATATAAGTTACCTGAGTTTGAGTTCTCTTGTAGTGTAGTATCAAGTTTGATTGATCCCGTCCATTCCGTGGCATTTTTTTTGGTAATGATGTTAATCACGCCACCCATTGCATCTGAACCATACAAACCTGACATCGGGCCTCGAATCACTTCGATGCGTTCAATCGCACCAATGTTTGGTAACCAACCCTGTTCAATCCCTGAGTTATCGCTATTTGGTCGAACTGAACGGGTATTTATTTTTTTCCCATCGACCATAATCACCGTATAAGCGCTGCTCATACCACGAATACTAATATCGCTTGAGCTACCACCACCCGTTACAACAACACCTGGCACATCTTTTAGTGCATCTGTCACATCACGATATGCTTTCTTATTAATTTCTTCTTGTGTGAGAACGGAAATTGACGCTGCAGCCTTTTTAATATCTTGTTCAAATCCACTTGCAGTAACGACAATAGTACTCAGTTGAGTTGCATTATTATTACTATATTTTTCATCTTTATTATTCGTTTTTATTTCGGCTTCATTTGCTGAAGCATTCCCAACTGAGCACATCCCTATTAGAACAGATATAGATAGCAATGAGAGAGCTGACTGTTTAGACATATAAATTCCAATAAATTAACATATGATTTAAAAGTGGATATTTCACGTATCATGGTAACAATATTGGATATAATTGTAAACAGTAGTGATAATTACTATCATTAATAAAATTACATTTGATAAAAAAATAGTCTCATTTAAGAGACTATTTGGATCTTACTTTTAGCGTTAAATTACTTAAAATAAGCACCTTCTGCTTGCGTATGATCGGTCTGGTCAACCACACGTTTTAATTCAGGGATATGTTGTTGTAAAGTCGTTTCAACGCCCTGTTTCAAGGTCACATCAATCGCTGAACAACCTTGACAACCACCACCAAATTTCAATACCGCAGTAAGGCCGTGTTCTGGGTCATCTTTGACTTCAACCAAACTACAATTACCGCCATGCCCTTCCAATCCTGGGTTAATCTCAGATTGCAAGATATAGGTAATACGTTCTTCGATAGATGCATCAGGCCCCACACGCGGAACTTTTGAGTTCGGTGCACGGAAAGTCAATTGACCACCAAAACGATCTTTGTTGTAGTCAATCACCGCATCGACCAAATACGGAATTGATGGTGCATCTACATAAGCAGGAAAATCTGGATAATCCTGTTTATAATCGGTCGGTGCAACCTCATCAGGCGCACTGTAAGCCATACAGCACTCAGCACGTGGCGTACCTGGATGCTCTACAAAAACACGAACGCCAATTCCTGGAGTATTTTGCTTTTCTAATAAATCGCTCAAATACTCTTGTGCAGAGGGAGTAATTAAAAGGTTTGGAATTTGTTCTGCTGCGGCAGTGTTGGTGTTCTCAGTCGACATAACATTAATCCTCAAGCTGATGTCGTTATATTAACCGAAGATGGAGGGTAATTAAAAAAAATCAACCATTTTTGTAGGAATTCTATGCAAGATCATTGTTAATTCGCTTTTTAATGGCATTATTGCCTAGACACTGATCAAATTCGAAACGTTTATGTTACATCTACCTTTTAACCATACTGTGACGCTGATTATTATCACAGTGGCAATTTCTTTACTGGCCTTTTCTAACTCTCGCGTAATGAACCGTCTGATCTTTTGGCCGCCTGCGATGCAACGCGGACAATATGATCGATTTATCTCCCATGGCTTCATTCATGCAGATGGCACACATTTACTTTTCAATATGATCACGCTGTTTTTCTTCGGCAATATCATTGAAAGTTTTTACCGTCAGTTTTTCTATGACATGGGCTTTGTGCTGTTTTATTTGGGTGGATTAATTTTTGCAATTTTACCGAGCTACTTAAAGCATCGAAATGACACGCATTGGGCAAGTCTTGGCGCATCGGGTGCTGTTTCCGCGGTTTTATTTGCCTATATTTTATTCCAGCCATGGAACCTGATTTTTGTGTTCTTTATTCCTGTTCCAGCCATTATTTTTGCCATTTTATATGTGGCTTATAGCGTCTGGTCAGGCAAACGTGGTAACAGCAATATCAACCATAGCGCCCACTTATGGGGAGCTGCTTACGGTATTGTCGTGACGATCATCTTAGAGCCTAGAGTGGTTCCGCATTTCCTCAATCAACTGACCAAATTGCCATTTTAAACAATAAAAAACAAGCCTCCAACTGAGGCTTGTTTTTCAAATATACACATCAAATTTGCTCTGACCTTCTTATTATCATTACTTTGATCGATTTCACCTGTATCAGCATCAGCCAAATTTAACCAAAGCATAGAACTGTATAAAAAAGCAACTCGTAAAAAAGATGAGATAGGCTTAAAATTTAATCAGATCAAATACACAGGGTGTATCAATATGAAAATAATTTTATTGAGCTTAAGTATTTTATTCTGTCTGAGCCTATCTGCATGTGCGGTACATACCCCACGTGGCAGCGTGGTGATTGACCCAGATGGCTATGACCACAGATACCATCGTCAAGGCGGTAAGGGAGATTTCTGCCCACCAGGACTGGCAAAACAAGGGCGTTGCTAATCATTTAAAAGCGTCTAAATGATGTACATGTGGACGCCTTTAAGTTCAAGCAATTTCTGCTGGAAAGGCGATGACTTGATCAATTTTAACCTGATTCATCACCACCATCAGTAAGCGGTCTATTCCCAACGCAATACCTGAGCATTCAGGCATATTAGGTAGTGCTGCCAATAAATACTGATCGGTTGGAATGATAGGCAAACTTTGCTTGCTACGTTCCATATTATCTGCCTCAAAACGAGCAGCTAAAATATCTGCATCCAAAAGTTCATCATAGGCATTTGCTAATTCTAAGCCTTCGATATAAACCTCAAAGCGTGCAGCAACCAGTTCACCATCTTGATCTGTTTTGACTTTTGCTAACGATGCCATTTCAGGTGGAAAATCAGTCAAAAATACAGGCGCATCGAAGCCCAAACTTGGTTCAACAAAATGAGAAAATAATAAATCCATGTAGCCAAGACGATCATCGCCAAGATCAAGATTTAGCCCCACTCTGTTAGCGGTATCTTTGAGTTGCTTTAATGTGGCTTGTAATGGATTAATGTCTAAACGATCCTGAAAAGCGTGTTTATAACTTAAAATAATCGGACGTATTTCCCCAAAACGATGCGCCAAACAACTTTCTAATAAGTCTGCTGTTTCATGCATCAGTCCTTTTAAATCCATTGCAGGGCGATACCACTCCAACATAGTAAATTCGCTATTGTGCTTACGTCCATGTTCATCATCACGGAAAACTTTACAGATTTGATAGATCGGACCACTACCACTCGCCAGTAAACGTTTCATTGGAAACTCTGGTGAGGTTTGTAAATATTGGGTACTTAACTTGCCATGAATGTGTCGCTGCACTTGCACCGAAGCCAAATGCACATCGGTTACACCTGCCTGAGATAAAATTGGTGTTTCTACTTCCATGACATCACGCTCAGCAAAGAACTGGCGAATCTTCTGATACATTGCGGCACGCGCTTTTAGTGCTTCAATGGAACAGGTCGGTTGATAAGTTTTCATATTTTGACTCATGCTTTTGGGCCTCCGTGTGCGGCCCACTCACGGCGCAATGGATAGTTTTTACGGAGTAAATCAAATGCTGACTGCTGTACCTTTCCATCTTGAACACAGGCGCGAAGTTGCTGATCATCATCAGCAATATTATAAATTTGTGTGAGATACTTCTTGAGTACCGCTTTTAAATCCTGCTGATCAAAGTATTGTTCAACGCTCGGTAACTGGCTTTCAAATTGCTTCGATGCGTTATAGCCGAACCGATTGCAAAAAGCCTCATAGATCATCTGCGTGCCTCTGGCCTTACCTTCCAAACTATAGCCTGCAATATGCGGGGTCGCTAATGCCAGCAGATCCAATAATTGTTCTGAAATTTCTGGTTCAAACTCAAATACATCCAGTACCACTTGGCGTTTGGTTTTTTTAATATCCGCCATCAATGCCGATTGTTTTACGACTGCCCCACGCGCACTATTAATTAAAATAGCTGTAGCTTTCATTGCAGAAAAGGCAGCATCATCAAATAAATGCTGTGTTGGATAATCGCCTGACAACGTTAAAGGTACATGAATTGAAATCGCATCTGCACGTTTCAAAAGCTCATTGAAAGAGACATTTTCAATGCCATCAAGTTGTACATACGGATCATAGCCGATCACTTGCCAACCCAATAATTGGGCCATTGTTGCCAATCGTTTCCCAACATTACCTAAGCCCACAATCGCTAAGGTAAATTGATGGTCTTTTTCTAATAATTCAATATTTAAATGCAGTAATGCGGTAATCACATATTCAGCAACCGCTTGAGCATTACAGCCTGCGGCATTACTCCATGCAATCTTATGTTGTTCTAAAGCGTGGATATCGAGATGATCTGTTCCGATGGTTGCGCTACCAACAAATTGAATTTTAGTTTGATCAATCAAAGCCTGATCGACTTTAGTAACAGATCGAACCAACAGCGCATCTGCATCTTGTACATCCTGATGCGTCAATGTACGCCCTGCTTTATGCTGTATTTCTGCAAATTCCGCAAAAAAATAATCGGTAAATGCCAAATTTTCATCTGCGATAATTTTCATGCAGCGCTTTCCATCTATGAGTCTGCGCTTATTATCCTTAGCATCGAGGAAATTGACAAATCAAATCTCGATTTTCTAATAACAATGTCGACCATGATTACAGTTTTGAAGATGCGGATATTGATTTGAGTGAAATACAAAATCATAAATTTCAGGCATAAAAAATCCCTGCATATGCAGGGATCTTTGGATCTAGACGAAGATGTAATTACATCATGCCGCCCATACCACCCATACCGCCCATATCAGGAGCAGATGGTTTATCTTCAGGAAGATCAGTAATCATACATTCTGTTGTTAACATCAAACCAGCAACAGAAGCTGCGTGCTCAAGAGCAGAACGCGTTACTTTAGCAGGGTCAAGAATACCCATTTCTAACATGTCGCCATATTCGCCAGTTGCAGCATTATAACCAAAGTTACCTTCACCTGCTTTTACTGCATTGATGACAACCGATGGCTCATCACCTGAGTTGGCAACGATTTGACGAAGTGGCGCTTCGATCGCACGACGTAGGATGTTAATCCCCGCTGTTTGATCGTCATTTGCACCTTTCAGATTTTCAAGGGCATTGACAGCACGTACCAGTGCAACACCACCACCCGCAACAACACCTTCTTCGACAGCAGCACGTGTTGCATGAAGTGCGTCATCTACGCGGTCTTTTTTCTCTTTCATTGCAACTTCAGTCGCAGCACCGATTTTAATTACGGCAACACCGCCTGCTAATTTAGCAACGCGTTCTTGAAGTTTTTCTTTGTCATATTCAGAGCTAGACTCTTCGATTTGACCACGGATTTGTTGCACACGTTCAGAGATTTGAGCTGCATTACCAGCACCATCAACGATCACAGTATTTTCTTTAGATACAGTGATTTTATGCGCAGTACCTAAGTCTTGAAGAGAAGCTTGTTCTAAAGACATACCCACTTCTTCGGAAATCACAGTCGCGCCTGTTAAGATCGCGATGTCTTGAAGCATTGCTTTACGACGATCACCAAAACCAGGTGCTTTAACCGCACATACTTTAATGATACCGCGCATGTTGTTTACAACAAGTGTAGCAAGCGCTTCGCCTTCAACATCTTCAGCGATAATTAAAAGTGGCTTACCTGTTTTAGCAACCGCTTCTAATACCGTAATCAATTCACGGATGTTGCTGATTTTTTTATCAACAAGAAGAATGAACGGATTTTCAAGTTCAGCCGTTAAAGTTTCTTGTTTGTTCGCAAAATATGGAGAGATATAACCACGATCAAACTGCATACCCTCTACAACGTCTAAAGAGTCTTCGAAGCCAGAACCTTCTTCTACAGTGATAACGCCTTCTTTACCTACTTTTTCCATTGCTTGCGCAATCAACTTACCAACAGTTGTGTCAGAGTTCGCAGAGATTGAACCCACTTGTTCAATCGCTTTGAAATCATCAGCAGGTTTTGCATTGGCACGGATATTTTCAACTACAGTTTTCACTGCGATGTCGATACCACGTTTCAAATCCATTGGGTTCATACCTGCAGTTACAGATTTGATCCCTTCATTTAAGATTGCTTGAGCAAGTACAGTTGCAGTCGTAGTACCGTCACCAGCGATGTCGTTTGTTTTGCTTGAAACTTCACGAACAAGTTGAGCACCCATGTTTTCAAACTTGTCTTTAAGTGAAATTTCTTTCGCAACAGTCACACCATCTTTAGTGATGTGTGGCGCACCGAAAGAACGGTCGATCACAACGTTACGGCCTTTAGGACCTAAAGTTACTTTTACAGCATCTGCAAGGATATTTACGCCTGCGATCATTTTTGAGCGAGCTGAATCACCAAATTTTACGTCTTTAGCTGACATATTAAACTCCGAATCTTTTTAAATACTTAATCTGATAATAAAATGAGTTATGTGTCGATTAGCCTTCTAGCACAGCTAAGATATCTGACTCTTTCATAATCAAGAGTTCTTCACCACTCACTTTAACGGTTGTACCTGCATATGCACCAAACAATACTTTGTCACCAACTTTGACATCCAAAGCACGTACACCGCTATCTGTGATTTGACCGTTACCGACTGCAATTACTTCACCTTGTAATGGTTTTTCAGCAGCAGAACCTGGCAATAAAATACCACCAGCAGTTTTGGTTTCTTCTTCTACGCGACGAATCACAACGCGATCATGTAATGGACGAATGTTGCTCATAATTAACTCCATCAGACTTAGTCTTTTTGATTAATTTGTACTGCTACTCCAGTAGCAATAAACAAAATTTTGATATGCCACTTTTGTGGGGTTAAAAAAAAAGGCTTCAAGGGGAAAAACAAAAAATATTCTACTTTTTGATGCTTTTTCAGACATCATCATCATTGCTGTTTAAAATCGTCGCTTTTTCATGCTTTTCGAACTGCTTTTTTTGTTCATCAAACCAATAATGTTCAATCACACCATCCGCTAAAATCACATTAAAACTATTCGGCAAACCAAAACGTACCCGATTGGATATCGCTGTTCCTGCATGAATATCCAAAATAGGATGATCAAATCCCAAATGGAAAATCTGGTTTAAATCATGCACTGCGACCTTATGTAAATGCCCATGCAATAAACCAAACAATCCCGTTTCGCCCCACTTTTGTAGTGCTACTTTTCCAAGCACAGGACAATCTTTGCCGCCATGATCATCTGGAAATGTATAAAAAGGTTGATGAAAAACACCTAGCTTGATTTTATCTGATGCTGCATTTTTTAATTTTTCATAGGTCTCATTGATCTGATCAAATGAAATATGACCGCGCGTATGATAACGCCTGCGAATGCTATTTATTCCAACAATATAGAAATGCTCCGTTTCTAAAGTCGTTTCCAGATCACCAAAAAACATTTGATAGCGTAGAAAAGGCGAAAAGAAGCGATTCCAAACATGATACAGCGGAATATCATGATTGCCCGGCACCACCAAATAAGGAATCGATAGACCGTCTAGAAACTGACGACACGCATAAAACTGTTTAAGGCGAGCACGTTGAGTCAAATCACCACTCACCACAATTGCTTCAGGGTGATGTTGCTGACAAAACAGTTTAATCGCGCTCATACACGCTTCGCGCTCAGTACCAAAATGCAGATCAGACAGATGTAACAACATTTGGAACCATCACTTTTAAAGCCGATTTTTTAACAGCGAAGTTTAATGGTGTTTGCATTTCCATTAACTCCCCATCTACTGCTACCGTTATTGTGGTCTTTTTACAACCCACCTGTATCTGCTCAGCGCAAAAGGTATATACATCAGAGGCTTGATCAATTTTTCCTTGAATTAACTTCAACAACATTTTTAACAAACTAAATCGATCACTTTTCGCCACCACGACCCCAGCAAGTTTGCCATTGGCTGCACATTCCGCAATTCTAAGTTTCAAATCACTGAGTTGAAGTTGATTATTTCCAAAGAAAATTAGCGGCGTACTCACTGGATGTTTTTGTCCATCGACGGTCACAGCCAATTTTAAAGATTTATGCTCTCGGAGCAGCACATCTAAGCCCGATGTATAGGCGTGCAAAGGAAATCGCCCAAAGCGTTTGTTGTACAACTCACGTTTCTTAATAAATAACGGATATAAACCTAGACTGGCATTATTCAAGTAAATTTGATCATTTATAGTCGCAACATGCACATCATGTACCTTTCCTGTCGCAATCACTTCCGCTGCTTGTTGTACATCAATCGGAATATTTAACGCTCGAGCAACGTAGTTAAACGTACCTAGCGGTATGATTCCCATTGGGATATCGGTATGCATCAAGCGCTTTGCAACCGCGTTTAAAGTACCATCTCCGCCTGCGGCAATCACCACTCCGCAATCATCAGCCTGTTGATGTCTCACTAAAATAGCTTCCATCATTTCACCAAAATCAACTGTTTGATTTAACTCAAAGACCTGAATTTCAAAACCATATTGAGTCCAAAATGTCATGAGGCGCTCATATTCTTCATCTTGTTGTGCGGCATGAAATCCAGATTTTTGATTATATATAATAGAGAGTGGACGTAAATTTGGATGCATAAAGATCAAACTTAAGGCTGTTAATAGCTGTATTTTTGTGTACAAAAGCAACAAATGAAAGCTTGTTTATGTAAATTTTGAATGAGCATAATTCATTTTATCAATAATAATTCTCAAGAAACACACAAACAGTAAGATATTGTTATTTATTAATATTTTTAATAAAAATAACACCTATAAATATATCGTATACTGTATTGAAAAAACATTCAAACGATCAAAAACAACCACTTAGGTAGATATAAACAGCGTTTCATTAACAGTAGATAACATTCTTGGCTCTTATTTTTTTTTCGATTTTATGCTTTAATACAGCCACTTTTTTTACTTCATCTATTTTCATTGTATCCCAATGAATAGAACTGTACGTCGTACACACTTTAAAAAGGCATCACCATGACCCAAGTGAACGCACCAGAATTCGTTCGTCACCCTAAGCTTATTGCATGGGTGGAAGAGATTGCAAAATTAACCAAACCAGCAAAAATTGAATGGTGTGACGGAAGCGAAGAAGAATATCAACGTCTGATCGACTTGATGATCGCTAACGGCACCATGCAAAAACTTAACCAAGAAAAGCATCCTGGTTCATATCTTGCAAATTCTGATCCTTCTGATGTTGCTCGTGTTGAAGACCGCACTTATATTTGCTCTGCAAACCAAGAAGATGCTGGCGCGACGAATAACTGGGTTGCACCTGCGGAAATGCGCACAAAATTAAATGGATTGTTTGATGGTGCAATGGAAGGCCGTACCATGTATGTGGTTCCTTTCTCAATGGGTCCGTTAGGTAGCCACATTGCACACATTGGTATTGAACTTACAGATTCACCTTACGTTGCTGTTTCGATGAAGAAAATGGCGCGTATGGGCAAAGCGGTTTATGACGTCCTTGGTACAGACGGTGAATATGTACCTTGCGTACACACTGTTGCAGCTCCTCTTGCCGCTGGTGCAAAAGATGTTGCATGGCCATGCAACAATGAAAAATATATCGTCCATTATCCAGAAACGCGTGAAATCTGGTCTTACGGTTCTGGTTACGGTGGTAACGCGTTACTGGGTAAAAAATGCTTAGCATTACGTATTGCTTCTGCAATGGGTCGTGAACAAGGTTGGTTAGCTGAACACATGCTAATTTTAGGCGTAACCAATCCTCAAGGTGAAAAACATTACATCGCAGCGGCATTCCCTTCTGCATGTGGTAAAACTAACTTTGCTATGTTGATTCCACCAGCAGGTTATGAAGGTTGGAAGATTGAAACTGTAGGTGACGATATTGCTTGGATCAAACCAGGTGAAGATGGTCGTTTATATGCAATCAACCCAGAAGCTGGTTTCTTCGGTGTTGCACCTGGTACAAATACCAAAACCAACCCGAACTGCATGGCAACTATGCACAAAGATGTCATCTATACCAACGTTGCTGTAACTGATAACGGTGAAGTATGGTGGGAAGGTCTTTCTAAAGAAGTTCCAGCGAACCTGACTAACTGGAAAGGTCAACCGCATACTGGCGAAGACAAAGCTGCTCATCCAAATGCGCGCTTCACAGTTTCTGCTGGTCAATGCCCTTCGATTGACGCTGACTGGGAAAATCCAGCAGGTGTTCCAATCTCAGCATTCATCTTCGGTGGTCGCCGTGCGGACACAGTGCCTTTAGTATCAGAAGCTTTTGATTGGGTTGATGGCGTGTATAAAGCTGCAACCATGGGTTCTGAAACAACTGCTGCGGCTGTTGGTCAACAAGGTATTGTTCGTCGTGATCCATTTGCGATGCTTCCTTTCGCTGGTTATAACATGGCTGATTACTTCGGTCACTGGTTACAACTTGGTCAAGAAGTTGGTGCTAAAGCAGAAGCTGCTGGTAACAAATTACCAAAAATCTTCAATGTAAACTGGTTCCGTCGTGATGCTGAAGGCAACTTCGTATGGCCTGGTTTCGGTCAAAACATGCGTGTTCTTGAGTGGATCATTGATCGTTGTGAAGGTCGTGCTGAAGCGACTGAAACACCAATCGGTCTAGTTCCAACTTATGAGCAATTGAACTGGGAAGGTATTGATTTCTCTAAAGAACAATTCAATACTGTTACTGCGCAAGATAAAGATCAATGGATCAAAGAGCTTGAGAGCCACACTGAGTTATTTACTAAACTTGGTGATCGTTTACCTCAAGCACTTAAAGATCGTCAAAATGAATTATTAAATGCGGTTAAATCTGCTTAATAATAAAAGACAATAAAAAGGTCGCTTCGGCGACCTTTTTTGTTGTGTGATGACTGAGCATTTGAAATTAATAAAACCTGCTTCATAACTAAAACAGGTTTTAAGAAACGGTAACTACCAATATTAGTTATTCTTTAGACAATACATTAATACACCTGAAATAAAATGTCCTGTTCGAGGTAACTAAAGTATCCTTATTTCAAATTACTAGCAATAATAATTTTTATTCTCTTCGGATTTATTCTTGCATTAAAATATTTACCCCAACAGGAAATAAATCAAAATGTTCTAGTAAACCATTTTTTTAGCGTCTCTTCTGAGAGTTCACCATTATCATAAATTTCTCTAAATACATATAAAGCAATACTGAAGTCTTGATTAACATATTGAGCTTCCCATTCATCATCATACGGTGAAAATACAAAAACTTCTGTAGGTTTTTCAGCAGAGTTATTTAAAAGGCTAAAATATCCCCCCTGTGGATACCTTTCACACTCATCAATTGAACATGCCAATAAATAACCATATCTCGGATCACAAACAAAACTATACCTATCATAAATGATAAATCCTGTAACCTCCCTAAACTCCACATATAATCCATCATTATCTACTGGCTGTACCTTTTCGACAATAAACTCACCACCATTCTTATAGATACTCTCAAGCCATTCAACAATAGTTCTCCACTCGGTCTCAAGATAATTAATTTTATAACTGTTAACAAGAGGCTTTCGCACCACATAACTCAGCTGATAAAGAAACATTTTCTTTCCTTAATAACTTATCGACCGTAAAAAGGGGTTTGGGAATGGGCTGCCATCTTCAAATCGTTTTAATGTAATATTATTTATAAATAAATCATAAGCCTGCCGATAGCAATGAGGACAGGCAGGTAAAGATTTTAGAAAGCGTCTGTTATGATCATGGTAAGACTCTTGATTATTCGGAGCTTCCATAAATAAAATAGGATCGCTACGCCCTGTTATCCATATAATTGTATGACAATTACCACATTGTGCACCTAAAGGTTCAGCCCTTTCGTACTGATTAATCCTATATTGCAAACCATGTTGTTGATATTATTTTAAATAGTAAGGAATCACCGCTATCTCGCTTGCTGCAACCTGATGCAATTCTCTCATTGAATGACTCCTTTATTTCTTATCAATTAAAATAGGTTTCTCTAAAAAGCTCAATTTTTACGAGTCCATAAAATTATTTTGAAAGTTTTACACTAGTTTAATTCAATCACATTTTTTTAGATATTCGGGATTAAACTTAATTTTATTTACATCCGATCTACTAAACACCTTTCTTGGAATATCAATAGTATCACGCGCTGTAAACCATAATGATTTAGTCATAATAGCACTAGTTCCATCCATCGTGACCGATCTACCCGTAACAGGATCAACAACATGTTCTTGCCATGAAGGAATAACGGCCAAAATATTACGGTATTCCCCTTGCTCTAATTTAGCAACAATACGTGGAGCATAATATCCCAAAGAGTCATAAACCTCGTAAACCCTAAAAATACTTAATCTTGTAAAATGAGGAATGTCACCTATCTCTTGGTAACCTATCGTATCGATCGTAAAGGGTGGATGCCAGTTTTTGGTTGTTCGTAAGCTATAATTCGTTGTACCATAATCTTTAAATTTTTTCCTAGACAATATCATGTCTTGTTGCGTTACCAAGCATAAACCATCCACCTCATGCGACAAGATTCTAGGTGTAGCACAAGCGGTAAGTATTGAAAGAGCTAATAAAAGTCCACAACATCTTATTAAGTTTTTAATATTCATGTATTACTCATTATGATCGGAAATTTTTAAAATAACTCATACTTTGCCAAAGAAGCTTATTCACTATCAATAAAATTCTTAAGAATATCTGAAATGTAATGCCCTATTCGACGATCTGTACTCGCAATAACGAATGATAAAGGACAGTCTCTAAAAAACTCACTTTTAATTTCAGGCAAATTATAAAATGCATGTTTTGGATTATCCAACTCTATAATCCATTTACCTCCCAAATATTTTCTAAATGTTTCACCAATATAACGTGCATAACCATCAACGGTATGTGTTTCTCGTTGAAGGGAAATCTCATCAGTTGTTGGATACCGCTCCAATATCCAATGCTCCAAGATATTCAATGAATCTATTGAATAATCCAACTTCTCACTAATTTATTTTGGCAAAGCATCATGCATACGTCCTATAGCATCACGCATTTCCATTAACCAATATTGAAAGCTGTCAAACCTTTCTTCTCTAGTTTTCAAATTAAGAGTACTGATGTAAATTTATTTAAAATCACTAATAATACCCCCAAAGTAAAGATATGACTATTAAGTCCATTCTAAATATTTTTCGCCATTATCTAGAGTATAAATCCAAACTGGTCTCAAAGGGGAGAAATCCTGATCGTAAATAACCAACCATGTTCCTATATCATGCGCACCAATCTCTCTAGCATATTCTTCAGAAGAAGGAAAGAACCTCTTAAATAATTCCAATTGTTCTAAAACAGGAATATCATATATAATAGTGTCATCACCACTTTTTGCTAACAATAACTCCCCAGCATTCATAAGCTGGTGCAATATATTAATAAATATATCTCGTTTCTCAATAAGCTTTTTTTCAATCTGGACATCCTCCGCTAAATTAGACACTGCTAACCAAACAGCATCTAAGGCTTGTCCCTTTACAGAATTCATCAATGCATTAAATTCCTTATCACTCAAGGTAATTCTCATAGTATGAACCTTATCTGAAATTAATTTCTGCCCACTAATTTTATTATTAAACAACAAAACCAATAAAAAAAAACAGATATATTAAAATTTATTTATATAATTTTTTAATAGCCTCTATTTTAAAATCCGCTTCACCCTGATTTTATAATGCTGATCAGCCCAATGTTTGTCCATTGATTTAATTAAAATATTCTTTAACACAACAGTAAAGCCCTTTGGATTTTTCTCAATCCAATTAAGCGCCAAATTCGGCCAATACGCACTGACGCTTTCACTCAATGCATACTGTAGAACTTTTACTTTATTTTCAGTATTTAATTCATCGAAGTTATGATTACATTCTTGCTGCTCAAGCTGTAATAGCCCTTGTCGGACATCAATCACATGCTTTTCACTCATCATCCCCCCCCTTTATCTCATTGAGCTCATAGTGATGTAACACAGGATTTATTACAGCTATCCAGAATTGAATGCTTTCTTAAAAGTGCTTAGTCCCCAAAAATTCCAATCAACCATCTAAATCTCTTCTTTTATTCCCATCAAAAATTGAACGAAATGAATTGCAAAATTCACTAATATTAACAATAATTGTAATAATAATATTTCTCATTTACATGGTTGTAAATATGAGCTCGACCCTCTCCTTCAAACGAAACTCACTTTTTCTTGCACTATCAAGCTTAGTCAGCATTAGCCCCTATAGCTTTGCAGCAGATGAAGTATCGCAGCAACTCCCAACGATTCAAGTCAAAGCAACTCAGAATGAAATTTCAGATTCTGAAAGCACCAAAGCCTATACGATTAAAAATAGTTCAAGTGCGACCAAGCTCAATATCGAAGCCAAAGAAACCCCTCAAACCATCAATGTCATCACTCGCCAACAGATCGAAGACTTTGGTTTAACCTCAACACGAGATATTTTAAATAATACCCCTGGCGTGACAGTCAATGCGCTTGAAACGGAACGCGCCGTATATATGGCTCGCGGATTCGAGATTTCAAATATTTTAGTTGATGGCGTAGGTTTTCCCTCAACGGGCTGGAACTATAATGACACCAATCCCGATAGTTACTTTTATGATCGTATCGAAGTCGTTAAAGGGGCAAATGCATTAACCAATGCTTTTGGTGATCCTAGTGCAACCATTAGCTACATTCGCAAACGCCCGACCAAAAAATTTCAAGCCAATACTGGTCTAAGCTATGGCTCATGGGATACTCAACGCTATGAAGCAGATGCCTCTGGTAGTTTAAATGATCGTATACGTGGACGACTGTCTGGCTTTCAACAAACAGGCGACTCATATCGTGATCGTTATTTCTCAGAAAAAAATGGAATTGCAGGTGTTATTGAGGCTGATATTACGGATTCTACCCTTCTGACCATTGGTGCAAGTCAAGAAAAGCATAAACCAAATGCCAACAACTGGGGTGCAATTCCACTGATGGATGGTTCTGGCAAACAACTCAGTTATGATCGCTCATTTAACCCCAATCCAGATTGGGCATATTGGGACAACACTTCTAGAAATGCATTTATTGAACTAAAACAAAAATTTCTAGATACATGGTCTGCTAACCTAAGCTATAACTACAATGAAAAAGATCATAAAAGCAGACTTCTATACTATTACGGCTACCCAAATGCCGATGGATCGAATGTTGACCTTACTGCTGGAGGCTATATTGAAAAAAATCGAAAACACAATGTTGACCTTAATCTGAACGGAAAGTTTAACTTATTCGGTCAGCAACATGATGCAATCATCGGTTATAACTACACGCAAAATAAGCAAAATGATTCGGCAAGCTATGGCGACATTCAAGATGGCAATATTGGAACATGTACTCGTGGTACTCCTCCAAACACCTATGAAACACAATGTACAACCAATTGGGCAAGCTGGACACCAAAGCATGTAACATGGTCGGATTTCGCCGAACAAGCGGAATATACTCAACGTAATCAGTCTATTTATGCTGCTACTCGCCTGCATCTCAATGATGATCTGAAATTAATCCTAGGTGCGAACTACGTCCAAGCCAAGAGCGAAGGTACAAGCTATGGCTCACCGATGAATTACGATGAAAGTAAAGTTTCACCGTATGCTGGGATTACCTATAATTTTACACCTGAATATACAGGTTATATGAGTTATACCTCTATTTTCCGCCCTCAAACTTCTGTGAATGAAGCCACAGGAAAAGTTGCCGATCCAATCGAAGGGAAAAGCTACGAAGTTGGGGTTAAAAGTGCTTGGTTAGATGACAAACTAACGGGCACTTTGGCAATCTTTAGAACTGAACAAAACAATTATCCGCTGCGCTCAAGTGACGGACATCCTTTAAATCGTAAAGTCGGCATTAGTGATTTACGTTCACAAGGCGTAGAAGTTGGTTTGGCAGGACAACTCACTGATCAGGTCAATGTCTCTCTTGGTTATGCCCAGTTTAGTTTACAAGATCTAAAAAATGGTGGCGCTGCGAGAACTTATAACCCGACCCAGACCTTCAATCTACTGACCACCTATACACCTGCTCAACTACCAAAACTCAAAGTTGGCGCAGGACTGCAATGGCAAGGGAAAACCTCTATTTTTGACAGCGTACAATCAGCTTATTTGAAACAAAGTGATTATGCTTTGCTTAATCTAATGGCAAGCTATGAAGTGAACCAACACTTGACTGTTCAAGCCAATGCAAATAATGTCACTGATAAAAAATACTTAAATAGCTTCACATATAGTCAAGCGTTCTATGGCGAACCTGCGAACTATAGCGTTGCGCTTAAATTTAAATATTAATAAACTTAACCCCTTATCCAAATATAAGGATAAGGGGTTATGACTTTTATGCGGCGTTAGGTGTCTGTCTTTTTGAGTCTAAGTAAGTATCCAATAATTCAACCTCATCATTGCTCATGCTTAAACCGAGCTTAGAACGTCTCCAAAGAAGATCTTCGCTGGTCGTTACCCATTCGAAACGCCACAAATAGTCGACCTCTCTCACATATAAGCCCTGACCAAAATGCTGTCCAAGCTCTGCGACTGAAGTTGCCTCACCCAGAATATTCCAAACGCGTGTACCATAAGCGGAAGCCCAGCGTTTTGCTAAAGACTGAGGTGCATCGGTCACTTGTAGAAGAATTTCTTGAACTAATTGCTCAACAGAATCCATCTTCTCCCCACCCGGTAAAACCTCTTTTGCGGTCCAGCGACCCTGCATTTCAGGGAAGAACGCCTTAAGCTGCTGCATCGCAGATTCAGCCAACTTACGGTAAGTTGTTAATTTTCCACCAAATACAGAAAGCAATGGTGCTTGTCCTACTGCTTGCTTTGACAATGCCAAGGTATAATCACGTGTCACCGCAGAAGGATTATCCGACTCGTCATCACACAAAGGACGTACCCCAGCAAAAGTCGAAATAATTTGCTCTTGGGTTAATTGCTTTTTAAAATGCTCATTACTGACCTTAACCAAATAGTCAATTTCCGCTTGAGTAATTTTCACCTGAGCTGGATCACCTTTGTATTCATGATCCGTTGTTCCAATCATGGTGTATTGATCCAAATAAGGAATCGCAAACACGATACGACGGTCATCATTTTGCATAATAAAGGCTTTATCACCTTCATAAAGCTTCGGCACAACAATATGGCTGCCTTGAATTAAACGAATCCCATACGGTGATTTAAGCTGTAAATCTTGTTTAATAAACTGAGCAACCCATGGACCAGCGGCATTGACCAAAGCCTTGGCTTTGATTTGAAATGCTCCCTGTGCATTTTCCAAATCAACAATCCAGTACTCGCCGTCACGCTTGGCGGATAAACAACGAGTACGTGTCAAAATGTCAGCACCTTTTTCACGCGCATGCATCGCATTCAGCACCACTAAACGTGAGTCATCTACCGCACAATCAGAATATTCAAAACCACGGGTAATCGCCGAGTTTAGTGGGCTATCTTCTTTAAAATAAACGTTATTTGAACCCAGTAATTTCTCGCGCTTTCCAAGGTGATCATAGAAGAATAGACCTGTACGAATCAACCAAGCTGGGCGTAAATGGGGACGATGCGGCATGATGAAACGCATTGGGCGAATAATATGTGGCGCTTTATTCAATAACACTTCACGTTCAGCCAACGCCTCTCGCACTAAGCGAAATTCTTTATGCTCTAAATAGCGCAAACCACCATGAATCAACTTACTACTTGCGGAAGAAGTATGGCTCGCTAAATCATCCTTTTCACATAAAAACACCGACAATCCACGCCCTGCAGCATCAACTGCAATACCAACACCGTTGATACCACCACCGATGATCGCAAGATCATAAATTTTATCTGTTAACTGGGGAGCGTTTTGCATAAATCACCGCAAATTTTCGATATTGTTCAATAATGAAAATTTAAACATATAAAATGAAAATAGACAATAAAAACACGCGACAAAAATGTCAATTTATCGACATTTTTAGACTGATGGTAAAAAATAGAAAGAAAGGGAAAAATGATGATAAGCTTACTAAATATAATATTTACAAGGAATAAAAAATAATTTTATATAAAGTGAACGAAGCAAAAAACAGCTCATTCAAAAAAAGTAAAATTTTTTCGGAAATGAAGATTTATTTTGCAACAATCAACCCAATATCCAAATCTCGAATGGTTTTCATATATTGATCATTGGGCTGTTGGTCAGTAAAAATACAATCCACTTGTTTAAGCGAACCCAAACGAATCATCGCATTACGCCCAAACTTACTGCTATCCGCCGCTAAAAAAACCTGACGTGCACTTGAAATGATTTCTTGCGAAACACAGACTTCTTGAAAATCGAAATCCAATAAAGTGCCATCCTCGTCGATACCACTAATCCCAACCAATGCATAATCTGCTTTAAATTGCTTAAAGAAATCAGCCGTTGCCTGCCCGATCACCCCACCATCAGGGCGAACACGCCCACTGGCGATCAACACTTCAAAATCTTCTTTGGTACTCAAAATTTTAGCAACATTTAAATTATTGGTAATAATTTTCAGCCCCGTATGATTTAACAAGGCATGCGCGATAGCTTCAGTTGAAGTACCGATATTGATGAACAATGAAGCATGATCAGGCACAGCAGCGGCAACAGCTTCCGCAATAGAACGCTTTTGTTCAAGCATGTGCCCGACACGCATAGTGTACTCAGTGTTTTCAACACTCGAATCATGTGCCGCGCCACCATGGTAGCGACGCAACAAGCCTTCATCTGCCAACTGATTAATATCACGTCGAATCGTCTGAGGTGTAACATCAAAATATTGGGCAAGCTCTTCAATACTGATATAGCCACGCTCGCGTACTAATTCGAGGGTTTTTTGTTGGCGTAATATCAAACTCATGCTCAATTCCATCCTATGTTGTTATTTCAACTCATCCGATACTCTCAGTTGAGCTTAATCCTCATCCCAATCTCGGGTGCGACCAACCGCTTTTAACCAACCTTTGTAGAGTTTCTCAGTTCTATCACGACTACTCTCAGGTGTAAAAGTGCGCTCGATCGTCATTCTACTCTTCAATTCATTCAGATCCGACCAAAAACCGACCGCCAAGCCTGCGAGAAATGCTGCACCCATACCTGTGGTTTCTTTCATTGCAGGACGTTCAACTGAAGTACCTAAGATATCAGCTTGGAACTGCATCAGAAAATTATTGGCGGTGACACCACCATCAACACGGAGCGTACGTAACTTCTCACCTGAATCTTGCTGCATCGCATCTAAAACATCACGCGTTTGATACGCAATGGATTCCAGCGTCGCACGAATAATATGCTCGATACTGACCCCTCTTGTGATCCCCAAGATTGCACCACGTGCGGTCGGATCCCAATAAGGAGCACCAAGTCCAGTAAATGCAGGAACGACATAGACGCCATTACTATCTTTGACTTTGGTTGCGTAATATTCAGAATCATGCGAATCATTAATCGCTTTCATTTCATCTCGTAACCATTGCACACACGAGCCACCATTAAACACAGCACCCTCAAGTGCATAATTCACTTCGCCTTTTGCCCCACATGCGATGGTGGTCAATAAGCCATGGTTCGACTGAACAATGCGCTTTCCTGTATTCATTAACAAGAAACAGCCTGTGCCGTAGGTATTTTTTGCTTGTCCTACTTCAACACACATTTGACCAAATAATGCGGCTTGTTGATCCCCTGCGATACCAGCGATCGGGATGCCTATTTCTTGTCCACTGATAGTATGCGTGTATCCATAAACCTCTGAAGAGCTACGCACTTCAGGCAACATTGCTTTAGGGATGTTTAAAGCTTCAAGTAGCTTATCATCCCATTCCAATGTTTCAATGTTAAATAACATGGTCCGAGAGGCATTGGTATAATCCGTCACATGAGCTTGACCGTTGGTGAGTTTCCAAATAAGCCATGTATCAATTGTACCGAATAGAAGCTCGCCACGTTCCGCACGCTCACGACTGCCTTCGACCCGATCAAGGATCCATTTAATTTTTGTCGCAGAGAAGTATGGGTCAATCACTAAACCCGTAACTTTACGCACATAGTCTTGCCAGCCATCTTGACGAAGCTGATTGCAAATTTCATTGCTTTGACGGCTTTGCCAAACAATAGCATTGTAAATAGGTTTGCCCGTTTTTTTGTCCCAAATCACCGTAGTTTCGCGTTGGTTGGTAATCCCAATCGCAGCAATTTGATCACTTGAAATACTCGCTTGCGCTAACGCTTCAACCCACACTGCGCTTTGGGTCGCCCAGATTTCCATCGGATCATGCTCAACCCAACCTGGTTGTGGGTAAATTTGCGTAAATTCGCGCTGAGCTATGGTGATGACATTCGCATCGTGATCCAATACGATCGCACGTGAACTCGTTGTACCTTGATCAAATGCAACCACATATTTTTTTTGACTATCTGTAGAGATCATGACATACCTATCCAGACTGGCCTGATGTATTAGAGCAATGAATTAAACACCCGAAAAAAAACGGAGCGTAATACTGCAATAAAGCAACGACTTCTGTATTAAATTAAAAACTTGGGCGATTATATGCAAAATTGTTCGCAAACGAAAATTCTTTCTTTATTTTTGAATACAAAAGTGACGAAAAAACCATTTTTTAAAGATTACACACAATTCAAAAATCATTTTATGCGATACTTAAAGTATAAATAACAGGATCATTGATATGAAAAAAACCAATTTATTCTTTATTGTAAGCGGTACACTTTTGATTGCTGCATGTCAGACAAGCTCACATCAATATAATGGTGCAAAGGGTTATCAAATTGAAGATAAAACAGCAACTTCGGCGACTATTGCCTATACACTTTCTGCACGTGGCAATGCAAATGTGGATGAGAAAAAATTGCAGCATGCCTGTAAACAAGTGCTCGGTGTAGAAAAAAATTATAAAATTTCAATTCTAAGCACCAATGAAATCATGAACCCCGCCGCACAAGAAAAGTATGGTGTTCAGCTTGGTACCAGTCGCACAACTTTTGGTCTATCCAACTCCCCTGATTTAAATAACAGTGAAGGTTATGCCACTCGTCAAGCACTTGAGACTCGACCAACCACACTTACTGTCGTTCGTTATACCTGTTCTTAATGACATAGATAAAAAATGGATGTATGCAGATATTGATGATGAATACATCCAACCAAGCTTATTTTTTTAGCACATCATGAATGGATGAATCTTTATCAAACACTGATTTTGCAAAAGGACATAAAGGAATTACCTTCACATGACGTTGTCGTACAAATTCGACCAATCCATCTAATAATTGGCGACCAATGCCTTTCCCACGAAATTGATCACTGACATCGGTATGGTCAATAATCAGCATTTCATCACCCGCCCATGTATAAGCCATCTCACCTGCCAATACATCACCATCGACAAGCTTAAATACGCCATGTTTACCATCATCAACGTGTTGAATATTCATACTCTGTCTCTTTTATCAATAAATGTTATTGGATGAAACTTAAATCGGTCATCTTATTATTTCATTCAATGTTTTAACATGATGTTGCGCAGTGCTATGTTGCGATTTTATATCTTATCAAAGCTACGATAAATATTGTTTTAGATAAGCTAGCGGCTTATTTGGTACGATAGAAACTCACATTTTTAAACTCTTTGGCTTCATCCAAATCAGGCCAAGTCGTTGCACTACGTTCATCAATCTTTAAATATTTTGGATGACTAAAATTTTTAACACGGCTGTCAGCAACCCAAACCTCAGGTGCGAATTTCAAAAATTCATCTAAAAAGAAACGATTGCACTGATCATAAAGTACATCAGCAGCGAGCAAGACATCCACTTGTTCTGATTTATAGAGATCATCGAGATATTCAAGCTCTACATCATTTAAGAGCGCATTTTCACGGCATGATTCAAGACTAATGAGGTCAATATCACAACAAATAACGCGTTTCGCACCTGCTATTTTTGCAGCAATTGCAACTACACCTGAACCAGCACCAAAATCTAGAACAACTTTATCTTTAACATGATGCGGTTCTGCCAATAACCATTGTGCCATTGCTAAGCCAGATGCCCAGCAAAAAATCCAATACGGCGTTTCATTCCAAATACGTCGAATGACTTCATCATCCAAACGATCTGTAGGAAATACTGGTGGTATCAGCCATAAAGAAATCGGCGTTTCAGGTAATTGTTGTGCCAATAAGTCAGTATTTGGAATCACATCATGCAATGCTTTAAGTAACTGTTCAGGCGCTTTAGCAAATTGAAAAGTACAGCTCATATCGTTTCTTTAATTCTAAAAAAACCCTCTTAGTGAGCAGTCGTCAAGTTCTAAGTTTTCGCTTGATTTTAGACCTCTCCCTAACCCTCTCCTTGGAGGAGAGGGAGCATCAAATTCGTAAAAGTCTCTCTCCTTTTAGGAGAGAGATTTAGAGAGAGGTTTTTAAGAACTTGACAGCCTTACTCCTAATAAGGGGTTATTAATGCTTAACCTAATGCTTTTTCAGCAGCTTCAACTGTTTGACGAATCAAAGTGGTAATCGTCATAGGACCTACTCCACCAGGAACAGGTGTGTAAGCAGAAGCAACCTCTTCTATACCGACTAATTGGATATCACCTACACCACCGCCATCGCGCGGATGGAAACCAGCATCAACCACAACAGCGCCTTGCTTGATCCAATCTTTTTGAATCAATTCCGCTTTACCCACTGCACCCACGATAATGTCAGCTTGTTTAACCAACTCAGCAAGATTTTTTGTGCGTGAATGACAGATCGTAACGGTTGCATTGGCTTGCAATAGCATCATTGCCATTGGTTTACCTAAAATCGCAGAGCGACCAACCACTACGGCATGTTTACCTGCAATTTCAATCTTGTTTTCTTGCAAAATGGTCATGATGCCTGCTGGGGTCGCTGAACCATACGCAGACTCACCCATCGCCATACGGCCAAAACCTAAGCAAGTTACACCATCGACATCTTTTGCCAATGAAATTGCATCAAAACAAGCTCTTTCATCAATTTGTTCTGGCACTGGGTGTTGCAACAAAATCCCGTGTACATCAGGGTTTGCATTCAATTTTTCAATTTCTGCAAGCAATTGTTCAGTTGTCGTCTCTTTCGGAAGCTCAACTTTAAGCGAATCCATTCCTACACGACGGCAAGCATTACCTTTCATACGCACATAAGTTGCCGATGCACCATCATCACCAACTAAGATTGTTGCCAAAATTGGGGTACGCCCCGATTTTGCTTTTAATGCTTCTACACGTACCAACAAATCCGCTTCGATTTGTGTTGCCAATGCACGACCGTCTAAAACCAATGCCACAGCGCATCTCCAAAATGGGTATGAATCAATTGCGTAAATAATACATGATAATTTGAGCAATATTCTTTTAGATGTTGTTTTTATGTGCATATTCGCGACAAACACTATTGTTTTTTTTCTAAAGATTGCTAATATGTGCATCACCAAGAGATGGCGGGGTGGCAGAGTGGTCATGCAGCGGACTGCAACTCCGTGTACGCCGGTTCGATTCCGACCTCCGCCTCCATTGGTAAAGCCCGAGTGGTGAAATCGGTAGACACAGGGGATTTAAAATCCCCCGCCCACAAAGCGTGCCAGTTCGAGTCTGGCCTCGGGCACCATTTTCAGCTAATGAAATATGGTGCAAAAAATTCCAGCGTAAGCTGGTTTTTTTATGCCTGAAATTTAGCGAAGTATAAAAAAAGCCAAGTACACTGACTTGGCTTTTTTGTTCTTAGACTTATGCGACTTGCTGTGCAGTCTGCATCGGCAATAAATTCACATCTAAGACCAATTGATGCTGTCGGCTTGCATCCACCGTATATTCTGCTGTTTTAATCGAATCGACATAAATCCATTGAGATTCAACTTGAGCTTCATCAAGTTGAACCATCAAATAACCTCGTTGATTCAAATTGCAGTAATTTAATTCATCAATCAGCGCGGTAAATGCGAACTCGAATTGTTGAAGCTGTGCCGTAGGAATATTAAGGTATTTTTCCATCCCCGGCGAAGATACAGAACTGGTTGCCAGCTCAACACCGACAAAAGCACCATCTTTGCTATATAAATTAGACGACCATGCATTATGCGTATCCCCTGCAAGGACCACGACTTTCTTCCTTAACTGCGCCAAAGTGCCATATAGAATCTCACGTTCAGCAAAATAACCATCCCAAGCATCTAAATTATATGGAGCGACAGTCAGCACACGTGCTTTTTCCTGCTCAGTGAGGCTTGGATCACCTTGTTTAAGACGCATTTTCAGAGTCACTAACTCAGTAATCTGAGTCGTCATTTGATTTAATGTGTCTGTGCTTGGATTGCCTGAAGTAATTTCTGCAAGCGACAATAATAATTCAGCTGGAATTAGCATTTTGGTCATAAGAATCTGCTGACCCAATACATTCCATGTTGCGGTGGATTGTTGTAATTTCCCCAGCAACCAATCACGTTGGGTATAGCCCATCAAAGTGCGTGCAGGATTGGTTAAATCTTGTTGAAACTTTTGAATATCCAAACCTGAAGCAGTCAAATAGTCTGCATAATCAAGTTGTTTATCTCGTGCTAAAATTCGGGTATCCAGCATGGTCAGTTGTACCAGATTGCCAAAATCAAACTGACGATAAATATTTAAATGATCTGTCTTAGATACTGGACGAATCGGCATCCATTCAAAATAGGCTTGCAATGCTGCAAGTTTACGCTCAAGGAAACTACCTTCGTTTTCCTGATGATTCTCCGCACCCTCTTTCCAAGTATCATTGGCCAACTCATGATCATCCCAAACAACAATAAATGGATGACGTTCATGCAGGGCTTGTAGATCTTTATCGCTACGATACAGCGCATAACGCTTGCGATAATCATCTAATTTAATAATTTCTTGATCATTATCAGCTGCCAAGCTTCTTCCGAGTTTGGCTGCATCTTCTGAGGCATAACCATCCGCACCATATTCATAAATATAGTCGCCTAAATGAATCACCACATCGACATTTTGCTTTGCCATTTCACGATACACATAGAAATAGCCAGCGGGATAATTCGAACAAGAACACACTGCGAAACTGACTTTCGAGGCACTGGTCGGCAGTGTTTTGGTTTGTCCAACAGGAGACTTTTTATCACCAAAAATAAAGCGATAGTAATAGTTTTGATTCGGTGTCAAACCTGTTGCATCGACCTTAACCGTAAAATCTTGTGCTGCTGCCGTTGTCACCTTATCCGTCTTAACGATTTGCTTAAATTGATCATCTAAGGCAATTTCCCAAGTGACTTGCAAACGTGCACTTGAATCGTTTGGGCTAAGACGTGTCCAAAGAATCACACGACCCTGCAATGGATCACCGCTCGCTACACCATGATCAAAACTGACTTTCAGCGCATTGCTTTCTTTATCTGAACTATTATTACACCCTGTAAAACCTGCGGATAAAGACAAAGCCCCAAAACCAAATAAACTCTTTTGAATCAGTTCCCGTCGTGAAATTTTTGCTGTCATTTGATGGCTACCTTGGTTTTTATTACTTTAAACAAATAAAACTAAGGTGCGTTGATGAAGGTTTGATCTCAATTTAATGAAAAATTTATGAAAGTCAGTTCATTTAATCTATTTTTTATTCGAGAAAGACATAAGTTGATTGAAAAGAAAGCAAATAATCCTTTTTACTCTTGCCAAGTTTTAAAGTGTCCTCTATTATTGCGCACATGCCCGAGTGGTGAAATCGGTAGACACAGGGGATTTAAAATCCCCCGCCCACAAAGCGTGCCAGTTCGAGTCTGGCCTCGGGCACCATTTTTCAACAATGAAATTTGGTGCGTAAAAAAATCCAGCCTAAGCTGGTTTTTTTATGCCTAAAATTCGGCCAGCTTAATACTGGATCAACTGAAAATTTGGATGGTCTGCCAGTTGCTGTAAATAATAACGTTCTTTTTGATAAAAATATTTGTACATACGATTGACCCACTCACCACGTCGAAAAGTGAGTACTTTTTTATTCACACCATCGTAGCTCAGCAATACAACATCACCACCTTCTTGGTTCAAGAGCGTAATTCGATAACTATGCGGTGCATGTAAATGAGAGGCACTAAGTTCCCTGACGATTTCAACTTTATGCTCACCATCAAGCCAATATTGTTTATCAACCAATGCTTTTTCATTGACCCAAAATCCCGTTTCCGCGCCATCATATGTATCAATCAAGAAAAAATGATGTAACTCTTTTAATAACTCAGATGCAGTGATATCCAAATAATCATTCATATCGACCTCTACTCATTTAAATTTTTATAATTAATGTCACTATTTTCGTGGTTCATCCCAGCCAGATAGCAACGTCATGAGCAAGTTTTTAAAAGATCAAAAAATGATTATTTTATTCAAGTTATTGTCATTTAAAGAAAATTGCTCTTTTATCTCAAAGATATATAGGGCGATTTAGAGAATCAATATTTTTTTCTTAGGCTGTCATGAAAATCAGATAAAAAGAAATTTATGCCAAATCAGGTGTTTATACAAACTTAATTATAATTAAAAAACAAATATATCCACATGATTTTAAAGTGATTTAGCTAAGACTAGGCTAAATCACTTTATTTATGATACAGACAACGATTGCTATTGGTCGCGTGTTTTCACATCAAAAAGTTCAATTTCAAAAGTTAGATTTGAGTTTGCAGGAATAATTTTCCCCATCTTACGTTCACCATAGGCTAAATGTGCAGGTACGATCAGTTTACGCTTTCCACCCACACGCATGCCCATGATGCCTTGATCCCATCCTTTAATTACACGTCCTGTGCCAATCACAGTTTCAAAGTAATTTCCACGATCAAGTGAAGAATCGAACTGGGTTCCGTCTTCTAACCAACCCGTATAATGTGTGGTGATTAAAGCACCTTTTACCGCTTCTTTACCTTCACCTACTTTTAAATCAATAATCTGTAACTCTGCGCTCATTTTTGTCTCTCCAAACTCAGCTCAATTCAGGGTGTATTCACTATTATTGCAATTGTTGCCACTGAATGTCGACTTGACCTTTGTCACTCAACAATGTCCATTCACCATCCATGATGTTTAACTGCAACTGCATGGTACGCTCACATAATTGTTCAAGTGCTTGGGTGGTTTGAGTAGAAAGCTGCCAAACTTCAACATTACTCAGTGTTTTGATTTTGGTACTTTTCTGCCACCAATCATTCGCTTGTGCACCGTAGGTCACCACGGCAACACTTTTACATCGCGCACTGGCTTTTTTCACTTTATCTTCAGATGGACAACCCACTTCAATCCATTTTTCTAACAAGCCCGTCAGGTCTTTTTGCCATAAAGCAGGCTCATCTGTTTCAAATAGATCTTTGGTGAAATCCAAATGTTCATCTGCATAACGCGCATAAGCAAGGATACGCACCATTAATCGCTCAATCGTTTCTGATGGGTGTTGAGCAAGGGTCAGTTGATAATCTGCATAAATATGCTGATCCATATTGGCAATATTTAGGTCTGCCTTATATATCGTTGCTTTTAACGCCATTGCTTCATGTCCTCAAATTTGGCGCTAAGCATACTCTATTTTTGCTAGAAAATGATGCGATTTGTGAATCAACTCGACTCATCTAGGCGACATGCCAAAAGTTGTTTTTCAAACTCAAACCAGTCCTGTTGCACCTGACAAATGATTTCGATTCGATTATCAATACTTGCTTCTACCGACTTATAGTTAAATTGTTGCGGATTGAAATTAAAATTCTTCCATCCTTGATCGGTATTAAATATTCCTTTGATCCGAACCCAATCCTGCTGTGCGCACAATAGATCCAATAAATCATAAAAGTTGAATTGCCAACGTTTGGAAAACTTCCAACCAGCGACCGTAAATCCTTGCGCAGTTTCAATATAATGATACGGCAACTGTTTGATTTCTTGTTCCGCAGCATCACCGAGCTGTGTTTTTTGCAATCGCAGTAAAGGTTGGATTTTTCGTTGCAAAGGCAGCTGGATAAGATCAAGCTGATCTAGCCAGACTTTTCCATGCTCCGCTTCGATCCAATGCTGGACATAAGTCTGATATTCTTGTTTTAACGCTAAATACGCATCTTGGTCGGCTTCGGTCATACAATCAATATGGGACAATACAACAATTTGTGCCGCTTTGAGCTGGTCGGTATACAGATTCTGCTGTACCCAATCATGGTCATGCAAACGACTGCCATCAATCACGATCACCAGTGCACGCATTTCTAGACTACTCTGCCAATGTGGCTCTGTTAGCTGATCGAGTAATTGTGCTGGATGCCCCAAGCCCGTTGGTTCAATGAATAACCGATCGGGTTTGCTTTCACTTAATAACCGCGCCAACGCAATTTGCATCGGCAATTGACTGCTACAACACAAACAACCGCCCAACAATTCTTTGACGGTATAACCATCCTGTTGGCTGATTAGTTGTTGATCGACCCCTATCTGCCCGAACTCGTTCATCAAAATCGCCCAAACTTCATGCTCAGGTTTTTGTGCTAATAAATGCTGTAATAATGTGGTCTTCCCTGCACCTAAAAAGCCAGAAATAATATGTGTTGGAACTGCTTTGGGCGAAATGAATTTCACGACATACTCAGGAACAAGGATTTATTGCATTGTAATGCGAAAAAAACAGGAAAAGAAATAATCAGCGATCAAACAACCAAACCTTAATAAAGGCTCACTTAAATATATTAATGAGACCACTATCACATAGTTAATCTAATAACCTTATTCAAAATACAAATATGAATGGTTTATTCAATTAAGTAATTCTAATGAACTCACAAGCAATGTTTAATCTGCGTAAACAGTTAGTTTATTTTTTATCCAAAAAAACATATTTCCATACATTTTAGCACGCAATAATTGGCTATTCATTTACAGAGTAACCACATAAAGTCCTTCAATATTTCAAATTGTTAAGCTTGGCGTAATAGATTGTTAAGGTTATTGCCGTAAATAGATTTGGCACATAGCATGAGCACATGTCTTGATTTGTGGCTTATCTACAAATCAGGCTGTTTTTAATGAAACTGAAATTAAAGGATGCCAACAATGAAACTTATCAAAACACTTCTTGCTACGACGCTTACTCTTGCTGCTGCGACTACATTTGCTGCGTCAGCTAACGAAGTTCAAACTGAAGCACAAACTGAAGACCGTGTTGTTGTTTCAACTCAAGAACAACCAGCGACTGATGCAACAAGCGAAGCTGCTCCTGCATCTGAACCAGTAGCAAACTAATATAGATTTTAAAAGCTACCTCTGCTTTTTTAAATCGATTTATTATGATTTGATCCTATTTCATAATAAATAAAAAAAGATCGAACCATGCTGCGGTTCGATCTTTTTTATGGGCTAAATAAAAATTAAGGCGAAGACTTAAACATACTGCATGAGGGTTGATGAACTTCTTGTAGGCGCCTTTCTTTCCGTTGCTCTGCTGCTTCGAAACGACAACGCTTCCAATCAGTATCTAATTTTAAAGATGGAACTTGTTTCGGTTGGCGCTGTTCATCAACAGCAACCATGGTGAAATAACAGGTGTTGGTGTGTCTGATACTACGTTTTTGAATATTTTGGGCTTCGACGCGAATCCCTATTTCCATTGAAGTACGGCCAACATGGTTTACACTCGCTAAAAATGTCACCAATTCACCAACATAAATGGGTTCTTTAAAATTGACTTTATCAACAGATAGCGTCACCACGTAACTGCCTGAATAACGACTAGCGCAAGCATAAGCGACTTGGTCAAGCAGTTTTAAAATAGCGCCACCATGTACATTACCAGAAAAGTTTGCCATATCTGGTGTCATCAAAACCGACATTGTAAGCTCTGATTGATCATCAGGCGTCTGATGGAATTGATCTAGTTGATCCATGTTTGGGACTCATAGCGGAAAACAGCACCACTATTATCACTCATTCATGATCGCAAACATATATCTAAATCAATCAAACACTGTCGCTTGCTCGAGGAGCGATTGTTTTACCTATCACGAGAACGTATTTCTAACTTAAATTTGCGGAATTCATGAGACCAAATACCCCATTGACGATCATATCAACCGCAATCGTCCCGATGAGCAATGCAGCTAAGCGCCCCACGATATCAAAATAACGGTCAATGTATTTTGCATGTTTATAGCGTAAATGATCATGCCCATACTTCATGAGAATCAAAATACTACAGGTCAAGAACAAGGTAACAGCGATCACAGCAACCGCAGCTGTAAAAGGTAAGGTCACTCCCGTGACCACTGCCGCACTAATCGTTCCCGGCCCAATCATAAATGGCATCGCAATCGTTCCAGCTAAATGCTCAGGTGCACCACGCATTTCACCGATGGTATCGGCCCCTTGGAACACATAACGATAGCCAATCACTAAGAAAATTAAACCACCAAAAATTTGAAAAGACTCAAAACGGACATTTAAATATTTACTAAAAATATTCTCACCGCCCCAAGCAAATAAAACAAACACAATAAAGGCAATCAAGCTCCCTTGAATAAGGGCTTTATTAAAGACCGTTACATCAGTATTCCGGATAATCCCAACCATATAGACACTCATAAGGAAGGGGTTTAACAAGGAGAAAAACAACGCAAAAGCATGAACATAAGAAGAAAACATATAAACTCTTGGCCTTACAATATTAATATTTTACTGAACAATTTAAACACGGCGAGATGAGTGATTAAAAGTTTTCTTAGAACTTTTAATCACATCACTGAGTTAGTCATCTTTAGTTAAATTAACAGCCGTACTCGTTTCAATATTTTTTTCACAGCACGTCCCCTAAGACTATAAAAATTAAATAGTTGTTATCATTTTCACATACGCCCGCGCTTTTAATTTGTATTGCATGTATATGAGTAGTATTGGAAATGTAAATCTCTTGGAAAAGCGTTATCCAGTAAAATACCGTCTATAAATTACGGTATAAATTCGTCAGCTTTAAGATTATTGACCATCTCTTCCAAATTATTTCGAATTAAATATGCCAAATTGATATCGATTCCTTGCAGCATTTTTTGTTCAACTTTCTCAACTACAATATTGCACTCATTCAATTTGTTTAAACCGCTTTGGGTCAGTGTGACCAAGATACGACGACCATGAGTAGGATCTGGTGTTTTTTCTATCCAACCATTGCTAAATAAATCTTGCAGAATTTTATTGGCAGATTGCGGCTTGATAAATGAACGCTCAGCCAACTTAGCATTTGACAGGTTACTTTTAGACGCAAGAACAGACAATGCCGTAAATTGAGGTAAACTAATATTGAGATGTTTTAATTGCTCAGTTAAATGTTTACTGATAATGCGATCAACACGAGCAATCATATAACTTAGTCTCGGTTCATCCTGTATTTTCTTTGGAACTAAACTCGAACGCGCCATAATTTATCTTTCATCAAAAATGGTATGTAAAGGAAGTATGAAGCAAAAGCCACATACTTCCTTTAGGATTTAAAACTTACTAAGTCGTCGTGCTTTGTACTAAATGTACAGGCTGTTTAGGCTTTTTGACAAGCAACAAAGCAGAGATCGCTGCAATTAAAATGATTGGGATACTTGCACCAATCACAATTGTGGAACTTTGACCAAGTGATAGCAGGAAACCCGCCATGAGCGGTCCAGCAAATGATCCAATGCGACCAATTGCCACCGCTGAACCCACGCCAGTACCACGCATCTCTGTTGGATAGTACATCGCAGCTAAACCATACAATGCAGACTGCCCACCGACAATAAATAAACCACAACCAATTGCCGAAAGTACCAGTAAAGCAACCGTTGGCGAAATGGATAGACAGCATAATGAGAATAGAATCCCCGTATAGATCAACTTAATTACAAAGCTCATGCGCAATTTATCTAACATAACCCCCATAAGGATTGATCCAAAAATACCACCAATGTTATAGCCCATTTGGACATAATTGGCCTCAAACTTGGATAAACCTTGTGCGCCCATGAGCAACGGCAGCCAATTGAGTAAAAAATACAAAACCACCAATGTACAGAAGAAACTGATCCAGATCTGGATCGTCGACATACGGCGTTCTTTCGCAAATAAAACCTCAAAAAATGGAATTGCAGTTTGATGTTCTGTTCTGCGTTGTAAATAATCACTCGATTCAGGCAAATATTTAATAATCAAAGGAATCAATAAAATTGGTGCAATACCACCAATGTAAAAAATATGACGCCATTCACTATCACCCGCCAACAACATGGCCACGACCGAGGTAAGTAATCCACCGAAAGGAATACCACTATACATTATGCTTACAGCTGTGCCCTTATACTGATCTGATACAGCTTCTGAAGCCATCGTAATCATAATCGGCAATGCGCCGCCCATGCCCAATCCCGTCAAGAAGCGAATCAACAGTAGTAAATTATAATCAGCAGCAAACGCCGTGAGTAAAGACATTATTCCGAACAGCAAAATGCTCGAGATCAGAATTTTCTTTCTTCCAATAATATCTGCCAATCGCCCACCAAGTATAGCACCCGGTAGCGTACCCAAAATCGCAGCACTAAATGCCCAAGCCATTTGCGCATTGTCCAACATAAATTCTGCACGCATGCGTGGTGCTGCAACGCCCATCGATTGAAGGTCGAAGCCTTCAAAAATTGCAATTGCGAAACAGAGCAGTAAGGTTATTTTTGCACTGCCAGACCGTCCTAATATTTTTTCCATTACTTTGTCCTTTTTCGACCAATCTATCCATTCAGCCTTTTTGTGTATTGTTTATTAAACACCCCAAAAATATCAGTTAAACTTATCAAAAAATCAATATATTTTTAATAAAAAGTTAAAAAATAAAATTTAAAATTATTAATATTATTACAAATCAGTCAATTAAAAAATTATTAGAATAAATTCCAAAAAAGACTTGAATGTAAGTTTAACTGATATTAAATTAAATCTTAGTACAAACAAATGTCACTTCAAGGAGTCTAACCATGACATATGAAAACCGCTGGGAAACTGTAGATGTAAACGTTGAGAATGGAATCGCATGGGTTACATTGAATCGACCAGAAAAAAAGAATGCTATGAGTCCAACACTAAACCGAGAAATGATCGATGTACTTGAGACCTTAGAGCTTGATCTAGATGCACGAGTATTGGTGCTCACTGGTGCAGGTGATTCATGGACGGCAGGAATGGATTTAAAAGAGTATTTCCGTGAAGTAGATACACAGCCTGAGATCTTCCAAGAACGCATTCGTCGTGACTCATGTCGCTGGCAGTGGCAGCTTCTCCGCATGTATTCAAAACCAACTATTGCAATGGTCAATGGATGGTGTTTCGGTGGTGGTTTTTCCCCTCTTGTCGCATGCGATCTTGCTATCGCAGCAGATGAAGCAACTTTTGGACTATCTGAAATTAACTGGGGTATTCCACCAGGTAATTTGGTTAGCAAGGCAATGGCTGATACGGTCGGTCATCGTGCATCGTTGTATTACATCATGACTGGAAAAACCTTTAGTGGCAAAGAAGCTGAAACGATGGGATTAATTAACAAAAGTGTGCCACTGGCTCAACTCAAAGCAGAGGTTACCGAGCTTGCTAACAATCTGCTTGAAAAAAATCCTGTAGTGCTACGTACTGCTAAAAATGGTTTCAAACGTTGCCGTGAACTGACGTGGGATCAAAACGAAGATTACTTATATGCCAAGTTGGATCAATGTATTCATCGTGATACTGAAAATGGACGCCAAGAAGGTCTGAAACAATTTTTAGATGAAAAATCAATTAAACCAGGTTTACAAAGTTATAAGCGTACTGGTTAACTTTTGATTTTTCTAATGGCAAAGTAAGGATACAACCCATGCAAAATGTACAGTTACTTATTCACGGTCAAGCTTGTGCTGCTTCTAATCAAGCTACCTTTGAACGTATTAGCCCAATTGACGGTAGCGTGGCCTCTCAATCTGCTGCTGCGACCTTGGATGATGTTGATCGTGCCATCGATTCTGCACAACAGGCTTTTACGGTTTGGTCGAAACTCTCGCCTACCGAACGCCGTTTACGCTTATTAAAAGCAGCTGATTTGATGGACAAAAAAACTGAACAATTCATCCAAATTGGAATGCAAGAAACGGGTTCAACTGCAACTTGGTATGGGTTCAATGTCCACCTTGCTGCAAATATGCTACGCGAAGCCGCAGCCATGACCACACAAATTGATGGCAGTCTAATTCCGTCAGATGTGCCAGGCAATCTTGCAATGGGTGTGCGGGTTCCTTGCGGTGTCATTGTTGGCATTGCACCTTGGAACGCTCCGGTCATTTTGGCAACCCGTGCGCTTGCCATGCCGCTGGCTTGTGGTAACACAGTTGTATTAAAAGCATCGGAGGCTTGTCCTGCCACCCATCGCCTGATCGGTGAAGTTTTACATGAAGCAGGTCTAGGTGAAGGTGTGGTGAATGTGATTACTCACGCCGCCGAAGACGCACCACAAATCGTGGAACGTTTAGTATCTCATCCAGCGGTGAAGCGCATTAATTTTACGGGTTCAACCAAAGTCGGAAAAATTATTGCAGAGACTGCTGCAAAATATTTAAAACCGGTTTTACTCGAACTGGGTGGTAAAGCGCCTGTTGTGGTTTTAAATGACGCAGACATTAATGAAGCCGTAAATGCTGTTGCTTTTGGCGCATTCTTTAATCAAGGGCAAATTTGCATGTCGACTGAACGAGTTTTGGTTCAAGACGATATTGCTGACCAATTTATTGAAAAATTGATTGAGAAAACCCGCTCTATTCAGGCAGGTAATCCGACTTCAAAAGACAATGTGCTCGGTGTTTTAGAAAGTCGCCGTGCTGCAAGCCGTATTCAACATTTGCTGGAAGATGCTCAAAACAAAGGTGCTGACTTACCTTTAGGCATTCATATTGAAGACACCTCCATGCAACCGACATTGGTACTCAATATTAAACCTGACATGCTGCTTTACCGCGAAGAATCATTTGGACCTGTATGCACAGTTCAACGTTTTTCAAGCATCGAAGAAGCTGTAGCACTGGCAAATGACAGCGAGTTCGGTCTGTCTTCAGCAGTGTTTAGCCAAAATATTTCGCAAGCCTTAGACGTTGCTAAACAGATTGATTCGGGTATTTGTCATATTAACGGCGCAACCGTACATGACGAAGCTCAAATGCCATTTGGCGGAACAAAATCGAGTGGTTACGGACGTTTTGGTAGTAAAGTCTCTGTTGCCGAATTTACCGAACTACGCTGGATCACCATTCAGACCCAATCACGCCATTACCCGATTTAATCGGACTAATGCGGAAAACGACATATTAAATATAAATTGCATGATGCAAAAAATAAGGCGCAGTAATGCGCTTGCCATGGAGTGAAAGAAATGCAAATGAATGCCACTCAATCACAAGACCGCGAACGGTTCGTAAAATTAGGGCAACATGATATTCATTATCACCATAAAGATGACATGCTCTATATCAGCCCAAAAGAGCAATTAAAACCATATCCACAAAAACTGACAGATCGGTTAATCCATTTTGCCCAAACCAAACCTGAGCATATTTTTGCTGCAAAACGCAATGCTCAAGGAGAATGGGTCAAACTGAGCTATGCAGAAGTTTTACAACGTGCATGGCACATCGCTCAGGCTTTACATGAACGTAACTTAAGCCAAGAAAGACCGCTGGTCATTTTAAGTGGCAATGATCTCGAACATTTGACACTCTCGATGGGCGCCATGCTGGCAGGTGTACCGTTCTCGGCCATTTCCCCTGCCTACTCTCTGATTTCTCAAGACTTTGGCAAACTTAAACATGTGTTTAAAGTGCTTACACCAGGCATGGTCTATGCCAGCGATGGACAAGCCTTTGCCAAAGCCATTCAGGCATGTATTACATCCGACATTGAAGTGGTCACGAATAAAGGGATTGTGGGCGATCAGATCTGCACATCTTTTCAGTCGCTATTAGATACGCCAGTTTCAAATGTTCAAGAGTTTTATCAAACCTTTGATGAAAACCAAATTGCCAAATTCTTATTTACCTCAGGTTCAACCAAGTTACCTAAAGCTGTGCCGACTACGCACTTAATGTTGTGTGTTAATCAGCAAATGCTGTTGCAGACTTTTCCTGAGTTTGAAGAAACACCACCTGTACTCCTCGACTGGTTGTCTTGGCATCATACCTTTGGCGGCAGTCATAATGTCGGAATTGCACTTTATAACGGTGGCACGATTTACATTGATGATGGCAAACCTGTTGCAGGAAAATTCGACGAAACCATTCGTAATCTCAAAGAAATTTCGCCAACCGTTTATTTAAATGTGCCAAAAGGTTGGGAAGAACTCACCGAAGCTTTAGAAAAAGATGAAGAATTAAGAGACCGCTTTTTTGCCAAAGTTAAAATTTTATTCTTTGCAGGTGCAGCGCTTTCAGAAGCAGGCTGGAACCGACTCGATAAAATTGCTCAGCAACATTGCGGAGAGAAAATTCGCATCATGAGCGGATTGGGAATGACTGAAACTGCACCATCATGTGCTTTTACCACTGGCCCACGCGTGATGGCTGGCTTTATTGGTTACCCTGCTCCTGGATGTGAAATTAAGCTGGTTCCATGTGGCGACAAACTTGAGTTCTGTGTTCGTGGCAAACATGTCATGAAAGGCTATTGGCGCTTAAAGGCGGACCAACAAAGTACTGTGTTTGATGATGAAGGCTTTTTCCATACGGGTGATGCTGTTCGTTTAGTCGATGCAAATGATCCAACCAAAGGCTTGATGTATGACGGGCGAATTGCCGAAGACTTTAAACTTAATACAGGTACTTTTGTGAATGTGGGCACACTACGCAACAAAGTGCTGATTCAAGGTAATTTACTGGTTCAAGATGTTTGTATTACCGGTTCAAACCTGAATGCTGTCGGTTTTCTGATTTTTCCAAAATTAGACGCTTGTGCTCAATATGCAGGCCTTCCGCTTGCTGAACATTCTGCATCAGAGATATTACAGCACCCAAAAGTCCTGCAATGGTTCCGTCAATTTTTAACGACATTTAATAAAGATGCGACTGGCAGTTCAAATACCGTTTCCATGCTTTATTTAATGACCGAACCACCTCAACTCGATGCAGGTGAAGTGACCGATAAAGGCAACCTCAATCAAAGCAATATTACCAAACGTCGTGCCGCTTTAATTGATGAGCTTTATCAAAAGCAGACTGATAATCCACTCATCATCAGAGTGCCCACCATAAAGCAATAAACAATTGAAATAAAAAGGAAGCTCAAACTTCGGTTTGGGCCTTAGCCTCACTTTTGCCTAAAAAAGGTTCAGCATGCCACACGACACAGAATTTGAACTCTTTCGGGACAGCTATCGCAGGTTCTTAAAAGAACAGGTTGCTCCGTATTATGAACAGTGGGAACAAGATGGCCTTATCCCACGTGATCTATGGCTTCGTCTTGGGGAAAATGGCTTTTTATGCATCGATGTGCCCGAGGAATATGGCGGTTACGGCGCTCCTGTTCATTACTCCCTCATGCTGGTTCAAGAAACTGCTCAAGCTGGCTTTGCATCTTTGGCAGTTGCTATTGGCGGGCAAAATGAGCTGGTTTCTCCTTATTTGCAAAATATTGGAACCGAAGCGCAAAAACGTTATTGGTTACCAAAAATGGTGACAGGTGAAGTCGTCACTGCAATAGCCATGACAGAGGCCAATGCGGGTTCAGACTTACAGGCGATACGCACTCAAGCCATTTTAGAAAATGATCACTACCGTATTCATGGTTCAAAAACATTTATTTCAAATGGATTGCATGCCGATCTGATCGTTTTAGTAGCAAAATCCGACCCGCAAGCCAAAGCAAAAGGCATTTCTATTTTTTTAGTGGATGCAGCTTTAGAGGGAGTTAAAAAAGGTCGCTCTTTACAAAAAATCGGGCTGCATGCCCAAGATACAGCCGAACTATTTTTTGAAGATGTTTGCGTGCCTATCACACAGCGTTTGGGTGAAGAAGGACAAGGCTTTGTTTATTTAATGCAAGAGTTACCTCGTGAACGTTTGAGTATTTCCATGATGGCATTGGGTTCGATTTTAGGGGCAATCCAACTCACCAAAGACTATGTGCTGGAGCGTAAAGCATTTGGTCAACCCTTAAGCCAAATGCAAAACACGCGGTTTGTGCTGGCTAACGCGCAAATCAAAGCCAAAGCCGCCCAAGCTTTTGTAGAGCAATCTGCAGCACTGTATCAACAACACCAGTTAAGCGTCACTCAAGTTGCCGCATTGAAATGCTTTATCACAGATGTCCAATGTGAAGTGATTGATCAATTACTTCAACTTTTTGGCGGCTACGGTTACATGCAGGAATACCCGATTTCACGCTTTTTTGTGGATGCGCGGGTACAAAAAATTTACGGGGGCACTAACGAAATCATGAAAGAAATCGTCGCCCGTGAAATGTTAGGAAAATAATTCGATTTAACCCACCAGCAAGGCAGACATAACAATCAAGCCTTATGGAAAAACAACAATGCTATTTTCAGGAAGAAATACCATGTCGAAATTATGGATCTACTCTACCTTAATGCTCTCAGGTTCAGTGTATGCAGGCAATTTTATTGACAACAGTTCAGTAGAGCTCACCACACGAAACTTTTATTTTGATCGAGATTATCAAGAGGAGTCGAGATATCCCGCAGCAAAAGATTGGACACAAGGGTTTATTCTAAAAGCCAATTCAGGCTATACCGAAGGCACCATTGGTTTTGGATTAGATATTCTTGCAACAGCAGGCTTCAAACTCGATGCCGATGCCGAGCACGCAGGCACGGGCAATTTACTTAGAAATGCCGTCACCAATGAACCTGCTAACTCTTATGGACAAATTGGTGTCACAGCAAAAGCTAAAATGAGCCAAACTGAACTCAAAGTCGGCACCTTAAGACCAATGAATCCTGTTCTAGTTGCCTCACCTGCCCGCTTGTTACCACAGACTTATCGAGGTATTTCCCTTGAATCCAAAGACTTCCAAAATTTAGATCTACAAGCTGCTTATATTAATCGCGTCAATCACCGTGATTCCACCGATCATGAAAAAATTAAAATCTCAGGCGTAAATGGACGATTTAAAGGTGCTGAAACTGATGGACTCTATTATTTAGGTGGAAACTATCAGCTTGATCCAGCAATCAAGCTCACCGCTTTTTACATGGATGTTGATGATCTCTATCACCAAACCATGGTCGGCGCTTCGCATCAATTTAAAATTAATGACAACACTAATTTTAGCTCTCAATTACGCTATTACCGTAGCCGCAATGATGGACAGGCAAAAGCTGGTTTAGTCGATAATGATCTTTATCATGCGTATTTCGAACTCAAACATCAAAACCATAAATTTATTGTTGGAAGCTTTCAACATCACGGCGACACCGCCTTTCCGTATTTGACTGGCGGTGAAACTGGACTACTCATTGATACATGGCCGGGAGAGTTTTTAAACCCGAAAGAGAAAGTCTATAGCTTTCGCTATGAATATGACTTCAAAGATTATGTTCCGGGCTTACGTTTTATGACCCGTTACACCACAGGTCATAATATTTATGCACCCAACTTAGGTGGAACTAATCTAAAGGAACGCGAAACAGACTTTGACTTAGGCTACACCGTACAAAGTGGCTGGTTAAAAAATTTAGGGTTGCGTGCACGTTATGCCATGTATGACAACAACATGCTCTCCACTGCCAACATCAAACCTTCAAATGAAACCCGTATCAACATTGATTACACATGGAAATTTAAATAATTCAAAACCAGAGGGTCTGTCATGCATAGAACCTCTTTTTTATTTTAGGAAATTTATCATGAAGAAAGTTGTCACACTACTCTGCGGAATGAGCCTCATTGCCCTAACGCATGCCGAAACCCAATATAGCCCGCCAGCTATTCAGCTTGAGCCTTTAGCAAAATTTAGTGTTGATCTGAATGCGCCTGTTTGGGAATTAGGTGCAACCAGTGATGCAGGTAAACGCCGAATTATTCCCATTACAGGTGGGACATTCGAGGGCAAATCACTTAAGGGCCGCATTTTAAATAATGGCGCAGATTGGCAAATTGTCGACAGTAAAGGATTGGCAATTATTGATACGCGATATTTGTTAGAAACCGATGACGGTGCACTTATTTATCTTCAAACCAAAGGTTACCGACATGGCTCGGCAGAAACACTAAAACAGCTTGCTCAAGGCAAAGATGTCGACCCGAAAAATTACTATTTCAAAATTACCATGCAGTTTGAAACCAGCTCACCTAAATATGCATGGCTTAACCAGACCGTTGCAGTAGGTAGTGCAATGCGCTTGGGCAAAACGGTTATTTATGATGCCTATACCCTAAAATAATCATTTTTATAACACTTACAAAAAGGATGGAGCCTTGATTATGGATCAGAAAACTTTAGAACACTTACCACCCATCCATCACCATTTGGGTGGACACAATATCCATTGGAATGAAGAAAATACTGAGCTCACCATCCACTACACAGCGCTAGAAAGCTTTACCAATCCACGCGGTACCGTTGAAGGCGGCATGATCTGCGCCATGCTTGACGACGTAATGGGGCTTTTTGCATTTCTCGCCAATGACCGTAAACCAGCCACCACCATCAACTTAACCATGGATTTTTTAAGACCCTGTGTTGTAGGTGAAGTCATTACAAAATGCCGTTTTATTAAACAAGGTAAAACCGTACTGAATCTCGAAAGTGAAGCTTGGCAAAACAACAAAATGATTGCACGAAGTACCGCTAATTTTATGGTTTTAGATTAATTGCAACCATTCATTCAATAAGGATATGAATAAATGAATGACTCTAACAATAAACGAATTTTGACCCACTCCGCTTTAGTACTCGCCATACTTGGCGCTTTGGCAGGCTGTGGAAGTGATAGTGATGACACATCGGCTCCTTCTACAAACAAACCACCTCAGTTGTCTCCTGCTATGGGCGTAAAAATGACAGGAAGCTGTTCAGACTTACTCGGATTTCAATATAACAATAGCGTGATTAGCTCGGCCACTCTTCAAGAGGCAGGCACATTGACTGTCGCCAACAAACCAATTGGTACTCATTGTTTGGTCAAGGGTTATATGGACCAGCGTGTAAGCCCTGTCGATGGACAAACCTATCAAATTGGTTTTGAAATGCGCTTACCTGTTGATTGGAACGGCCGTTTTCTCTATCAAGGCAATGGTGGAACCGATGGTAACTTAGTGCCTGCAACGGGTCAGGTCGGCAGCGGTGGTCCACTCACTAATGCCCTACATGATGGTTTTGCTGTTATTTCTTCCGATGCCGGACATGATGCTTCACAAAATCCAATGTTTGGTTTAGATCCTCAAGCCAGAATTAACTATGGCTATGGTGCGATTATCAAGCTCACACCTATGGCAAAAAATCTAATTAAAACAGCATATGGTAAATTGCCAGACCGCTCCTATGCAGGCGGCACCTCTAATGGTGGTCGTCACGCTATGATTGCCGCAACCCGTTTAGGCGACCAATATGATGGAATTTTAGCAAGCACACCGGGTTTTCATTTACCTCGTGCAGCCGCGGCTCAACTCTACACAGCGCAGCAGCTTCGTCGTGTCGCAACAGATGAAAATGACTTAAGTACCGCCCTTACACTTGCAGAGCGTAAAGTATTAGCAAAAGCGATTTTAGATCGATGCGATGCCTTAGACGGTGTTGCAGATGGACTGGTTCAAGATGTCGAGGCTTGCCGTACAGCTTTTGATATTCACCAACATGTACCCATTTGCTCAAGCACAAGAGATGGCACCTGTTTAAGTACCGAACAAATTGATGTGTTAGCCAATATTTACCGCGGCCCTGTGAACTCTGCTGGACAAGCACTTTATGCAACCCAGCCTTTCGATCCGGGTTTAGTGGGAAGCAACTGGGCAAGCTGGAAATTCGAATCTTCGGTGGGAACAGCACGTGACCCAGTTGCAGTCGGAATTCTGTTTCAGGTTCCACCAGATCCAACTGTGACTCAAAACTCTAGACAATTTGCCTTTAATTTTAACTTCGATACCGACTATCCAAAACTATCGGCAACCAATGATGTATACACCGAAAGTTCGATGTCATTCATGATGCCACCCGATGAACTTAATCTGGATAAACTACGTAATCACGGTGGAAAAATGATTGTGGTACAAGGCACAGCAGACGGCGTTTTCTCTGTGGATGACACGCAGAATTGGTACGATCAACTGCTGCAACGCTATAAAAATGATGCAAAAGGTACAGCACCTGAATTTGCACGTTTCTTTAGAGTTCCGGGCATGAACCATACCCGTGATGGCATTGCCACCGACCAATTTGACGCATTGACTGCTTTAGTTAACTGGGTGGAATATGGACAAGCACCTGACAAAATCATTGCCACTGCACGCGGTGCAGGTAACCCAAGTGGTCAAGTTAATACTGAACTTCCGCAAGACTGGACGCCTGATCGTACTCGCCCACTTTGTCCTTACCCACTGATTACTCGCTATAATGGTCAAGGCAATAGTGAAAAAGCCGAAAACTTTAGCTGTAAACCCTAAATCTGATTTTCATCCCTTAAATAAGACAAAAAGAGCATATACATGCTCTTTTTGTCTTCGGCATTAACCAGCTTGTTGAAGTTCGCTCAACGGTTTAATTTCATAGGGTAAGCCAACATAATTCTCAGCCAAGGTAGTCTGTCCAGCATGAGAACTTAATATATAGCTTAATTCAGCCTGTTTAATTTTATGGTCAAACTCACTTTCGGTTTCAAAACGATGCAATAGATGGGTCATCCACCAAGAAAACCGTTCTGCTTTCCATACCCGCTGCAAGCATTTCTCTGAATATTCATTAATACCCTGTTCCGAACCATCAAGATAATATTCAATCAATGCACTGGATAAATAAGCGATATCCGAAGCAGCAAGATTGAGCCCCTTCGCCCCTGTCGGAGGTACAATATGGGCTGCATCACCTGCTAAAAACAACTGACCAAAACGCATCGGTTCCGTTACAAAACTACGTAATGGCGCAATACTTTTTTCAATAGATACGCCAGTCACCAACTTTTTACGACTTTCAGGATCTAGACGGCGTTTCAACTCTTCCCAAAATCGTTCATCTGACCAATCTTCGACATGATCGGTTAATGGCACCTGCAAATAATAACGACTACGTGTTTCTGAGCGCATACTACATAAAGCGAAACCTCGTTCAGACTGCACATAAATCAACTCATCTGCAACGGGCGGCACATCCGCGAGAACACCCAACCAGCCAAATGGATAAACTTTCTCAAAAGTCTTAATTTTATCTTCTGGCACACTGGCACGACAAACGCCATGATAACCATCACAACCTGCAATGAAGTCACACTCAATTTGATAATCTTTTCCTTGATAATGAAAAGTGACTTTAGGCTGAGTATAAAAGTCATCAATTTGTACTTGTTCCGCTTCATAAAATGAAATCAGTTCAGCATGTTCACGGGCCTGCATTAAATCTTTGGTCACTTCGGTTTGACCATAGACCGTCACCTGCTTGCCTTTTGTTAATGAAGACAAGTCAACACGATGTTTTTTTCCATTGGTGAGTATCTCAATACCAGAGTGCGGTAAACCATTCGCTTTTAGATTTTGATCCACACCCGCTTGTTCCAATAAATCGACAGATACTTGCTCTAAAATTCCAGCACGAATGCGTGAAGCTACATACTCGGCACCGCGCTGTTCGATGATGATATGTTCAATACCAGCTTTATAAAGTAGTTGCCCAAGTAATAAACCTGCTGGTCCCGAACCAATAATTGCAACCTTCGTTTTAACGATTTCCATAACCACATCCTTGCACATTCCTTATCTTTTAAATTACTGCTTGCGTGGTACGGCATCTATATACGAAAATCGAAATAAACCGAATATCATTAAGTATGTCCGATATACGGACAAAACTCATCTAGGATAAGGAAGTTCAAATGTCTAGACAGGATGATTATTTGCAACATCCCCATTTAAACGAACAGATTCGGCAGGAAGACTACATTGCAGGACTCGGCAAAGGGCTGAGTTTATTAGAAGCTTTTGGCGTAGACCGACAACGTTTGAATGTCACTCAAGTCGCCGAACGCACAGGTATCAGTCGAACTGCAGCGAGACGATATTTAAAGACCTTAAAATATTTGGGTTATTTGGAAACTGATGAACATTACTTCTGGCTCACACATCGGGTCTTACGCTTCTCAAGTTCTTATTTAAGTTCCGCGCATTTACCAAAGATCGCACAATCTTTTTTAAATCTCTTATGTGCCCAGACCACGCTGACTTTTTCAATAGTGGTCTTAGATGAAAATGAGGTTGTACCTATTGCACGGAGTTATTTGCCTCAACAAGATAACCTCCGTGTTAGTCCTTATGGCATGCACTTGGGCAATCGCTTGCCAGCACATGCAACTTCTACAGGCAAAGTCCTATTGGCTGCATTGGAAAAACAACAGCAACAGCTTTGGGTTCAAAAGTATGGATTGAAACGTTTAACTGCATTTACGGAAACCGATGAAACCGCCTTTTTAGAACGTTTAAAACAAATCTCAGGATTAGACTACTGTCTATCCAAAGAAGAGCATGAGCTTGGTGTCATCGCGATTGCTGTGCCTGTATTAAATGCTCAAGGCCAAGCTGTTGCAGCTTTAAACTGTATGTCTCAAACCAATCGTGTTCAAGAAAGCTATTTGATTCAACAAGTCTTGCCTTTGCTCCGAAATACAGCAAACGAGTTGAGAAGCATGGTTTAAATTCTTGGAATATAAGCTCATAAAGTACAAGACCTCCTTTCGGAGGCCTGTGCTTTATCTTTCAAATGAGTCTTAGAAGGTTACCCGCGAATACTGACGATAGGCTGGTGTCCAGAAATTATCGTCAATTACGGTTTTAAGCAGATCGTTACTCATTGGCATCGCTAAGCCATCTGCCATTGCTGCTTTTGCCACCTTAAATGCGATAAACTTAGAAACCTGTTGAATATCATTGATATTTGGCAATAAGTCCGCTGTTGCATTTTTCAATCGTGGTGAACAATCGGCTAAAGCGGTGCTTGCCGCCATCAGCATTGAATCACTGATATGTGTCGCGCCACAAGCAATCACACCCAAGCCAATCCCCGGAAAAATATAAGAGTTATTACACTGCGCAATCGGATACGCTTTGCCTTGGAAAAATACAGGGGCAAAAGGACTGCCAGTCGCGACAATCGCCGCACCTTGTGTCCATTCGATAATATCTTTTGGCTGTGCTTCGACTTGAGAAGTTGGATTCGACAACGGTAAAACAATCGGATGTTTATAATATTTGGCTAAGCTTTTAATCACTTCTTCACTAAACAATCCCGCCTGCCCTGACACGCCAATCAAAATACTCGGTTTGGCGTTTTGCACCACATCTAACAAGGCAATGTTTTTACCCTGTCCTTCCCATGACTGAATCGCAGCAACTGGCGTTGCCAATTTTTGCTGAAAATCCAACAAGTTTTCTTGTTGGTCTGTCATTAAACCAAAGCGATCCACCATAAAGATACGTGAACGTGCCTCATGGTCACTCAAGCCTTCATCAATCATCTGTCTCACGATATGTTCAGCGATACCACAACCAGCCGAACCTGCACCAACAAAGGTAATGGTTTGATCTTTGAGTTGTTTGCCCTGCGCACGTGATGCCGCGATCAAAGTCGCAACAGTGACCGCTGCCGTGCCTTGGATATCATCATTAAAACAGCAAATTTTGTCACGGTATTGAGTCAGTAAAGGCATGGCATTATGTTGAGCAAAATCCTCAAACTGGATCAATACATCAGGCCAACGCTGGCGAATGGCGGTAATAATCTGCTCAACAAATTGATAGTATTGATCACCTGTTATCCGAGGCTGTTTCAAGCCCATATAGATCGGGTCATTGAGTAACTGTTGATTATTGGTCCCAACATCAATGGTAATTGGCAATGTATACGCAGGACTAATCCCACCACAAGCGGTATATAAAGAGAGTTTCCCAATTGGAATCCCCATGCCACCGATGCCTTGATCGCCTAGACCGAGGATGCGCTCGCCATCTGTAATCACGATCACTTTGACGTTTTTCTTATTGACGTTGTGAATGATTTGGTCGATATATTCACGCTCACCATAAGAAATAAAGATACCGCGATGACGACGATAAATGTCTGAGAAGCGCTGACAAGCCTCTCCCACCGTTGGGGTATAAATAATCGGCAGCATTTCATCTAAATGCTGACTCAATAAACTATAGAATAGGGTTTCATTGGTGTCTTGAATATTTCGCAAATAAATATGCTTATTCATGTCACTCCCAAAAGAAAGATATTGCTGATAAGAACGTTGGGTTTGTTCTTCAATATTTTCGATATTGTTGGGTATGAGACCATGAAGATTAAATCTTTCTCGTTCTTCTTCAGAAAAAGCAGATCCTTTATTTAACAAAGGTAATTCTAAAAGTGCGTTTCCAGCATAAGGGATATATAAAGGTTTTTTGGTTTTAATCTGGTTCACTGTCATACCGCGCTCTTCAACCTATCCATCAAATATAAAAATTTCTTCGCTCAAGTTCAGAAAAACTGAACTTTGGCATAGTCAATAATTTACACCAATAGCGACCTAAAACTGTATTTATCTGGTTATATGTAAAGCCATATGATATTTAGAATCTAAATGGTTGCTTAGCGAAGATCGTTTGTATCGCTTGATAAAATTGTTATCTACGGAATATAGCATCGTGCTTTGATCGAAAAAGAATACAAAAGCAAACGCGGCAGGCAAAATATGGTACTGAAGTCATCATTAGCCTTGTTGAAAGCTTGAATTGACCCGAATAAATAGATACAGATTAAAAGAGAAACTCAGGTCTCTTTTAATCTGTTTTCAATACGAAGCTGCTTTAACTTTGCTCAGAAAGGACCTTCGTTTCCCAACGATTGGCACGTTTGAACGTGCCTAGATCATTAAATCTCACGCCCATATCACGCATGACTTTGTGCGCAACAGGAGCCGTCATTTGTCGAAGATAAAATGGTTCTTTAACCACAAAGTGATGAATCGCATGAGTAGAACCAAAATTAAAACAAAATAACTGGAATGGCATCATCCACCATGGCTTGAGGACTTGAGTTTGCTGAATCACATTGCCCAACTCGACATCACCGTAGTAGTGCATATTACTGGTCACAAAATGTAGGCAAAAAGTACGCAAAACATTCGGTGCAATCCAAACAACCGTTAAGATATTCACTACCTGCATCACTTGCAACGTGGTAGCCGACCATATAATTGAAGTATCTGCCAACATTGCGAGCAAGTTAACCGCATGGTAGCCCAAAAATACATACCAAAGAGACCAGTGAATGATACCTAATGGGAAATAGGCTTTGAAACTACGCTTCAAAATCATTTTGCGTACCGTCCAGTTATTCGCAGAAATGACTCGGAATAACACGGCTAGCCCATTATCACCTGTCGCAAAGAAACGGCGGATCCCCCAGACATCGCCATTACCTAAAGCTCTTTCTTCAATATCATGTTCGGTACCAGACATTTTATGATGATTAAAATGCAACTCTCGGCGCGCCCACGGGTTAATCGTGCTTGGACGAGCCAACCACACCAACCCCATCATCAAATGATGTGCCCATGGTTTTTTACGGAAATACATCCAGTGAATCAAATCATGTTCTAATTCATGAGTTAAAGAAGCAAAAAAAGCAATCAATGGAATGGTCCACCAGACAGAGAGTTGGTGTACGATATAAAAGTAAGCCGTCACGCCCATACCCGCTAAAGCAAAAGCCAAAATCAGGGCACCTATAGTATTTTGATGCTTCAAAATAGAATATTTTTTTCTTAACGCAACACCTTCTGCGTTTACTACTTTTTTAATATATTCCGTCTTTTCTGCATCTGTCCAACCAGATGAGTCTTGGTAAGTGTAACTCATAAACTTTTCCTTGGTTCTTCCAATACCCCTACTGTATTTGTATCGCTTTGAATATACTTAACTCAAAATGCCAAACTATTGGCTGTTGACGCCAACTTATTGTTATTCACAAAAATAAGCAGAAAATCTTGGAGTAAAACCTTTTATACTTGTCATCGGAATCTGATTTATACGTTATAGGATATAACATGTCACAGACAGCAACAGCACTGACCAGTTGGGTGAAAGCAATTCAAAAAGCCCTTGAAAAAGCAGGCTGTGATAGTCAAGAGTTATTGAAGCAAGCAGGCTTAGATATTCAAGTTTTGAATGATCCCAATGCCAGATATTCATTAGAGCAAACTGCACATTTATGGCGTTTATCTGTTGAAGCCACGCAGGACTCCTGTTTTGGACTTAAAGTTGCCAGTCAGGTCAATCACCATACCTTTCATGTTCTTGGAAACTCATTGAATACCAGTGTGACACTTAAAGAAATGTTTGGACGAATCATTCGTTATTTTCGTTTGGTGACCAATATTCCAGAGCTTGAATTTTTTAGCAAAGGCAGCAACCACTATTTCTTAATCCATGTACCTGAACAAGTCCAACCAGAAGCAATCGACGCTTTTATTTCTGTATTTATTCGGGCTTCACGGGCGTTACAAGGCTCTGATTTCTCGCCATTACGCATCGAACTGCGTCGTTCCGAACCCGCAGACCTCGAGACTTATCAAAGTATTCTAAAAACACCTATCATTTTTAATGCAGCAAAAGACTTGATCGTATTTGAAACAGCTAGCATCGAACAGCCTTTAGATGGTGCAAACCCTGAGCTGACACAAGAATATGATGAAATTATCATGCGTTATCTCGCCCGTTTTGATAAAGAAAATATCCTTGCTCGAGTGAAGTTAAAACTCATTGAGCGTTTATCTACTGGGGAAATACACCAACAAGAAATTGCCAAAAGTCTAGGTTTAAGCATACGCAGTCTGCAACGCAAACTGTCTGAGGAGAAAACCACATTTAGTGAGTTATTGGATAGCACGCGACAAGAGTTGGCGATGTCATATATTAAAAATATCGCTTATAGCATTACTGAAATTGCTTATATTCTCGGGTTTACGGATGTGAGTAGTTTTTCTCGTGCTTTTCGACGTTGGACCAATTTATCCCCAGTAAAATATCGTGATAACAATATTTCCAGTCAATCGTCCATTCACTAAAAATAAAATAGATAAAAAACCCAGATACATCTCATCCAATGTATCTGGATTTATATGAAGCAACTATTGCTTATTTAATAATTCCAGCATTGAAACAGTAATCACTTTCACCCCTACAGGCAGTGCTTTTAAGTCCACCACATAGTCTGAACTATGCGGTACATAAGGCATAGGCTTACCCTGTTTAATTGCATTGGCGAATACAACTGGATCTGCTACACCGACGAACATGAAATTAAATGGAACGTCGCTGTGCTCACCTAATAAATGATGCACATCTTCCGATCCCATAAATGCGGGGTATTCTGTTAATACTTTTTTCTCGCCCAGCAATGCCTTCAAGGGTGCATTTAAGCGTGTTGAAAACGCTTTATGGTTGACTACGGGCGTGGTTGAACCTTTCATTGTAATCTGAGGAAGTTGCTCTTTTGGCATGCCTTGCGTTTGAGCCACACCATCACTCACGGCATGGATATGGTTCACCATCGTGTCGCGGACTTTTGCATCAAACCAGCGCAGATTCATCTTTACCAACGCAGAGGACGGTACCACATTATTGGCACTACCAGCTTGAACTGAACCCACAGATAAGGTTGCAGGTTTCTGTGCATCAATAAAATTACCTGTAATACCTTGATATTGCGTGATGGCATTGGCGGCCATATTAATTGGGTTTTTCGTCAAATGAGGAGTAGAACCATGTCCCGGCACTCCTTTAAATAAAACATCAATTTGGTCTGTCCCTGCCATTCTTGGACCCGGCGCATTGATGACAACCCCTACTGGCGCAGGCACAGTATGAACAGCAAAGAAATAGTCTGGTTTAGGCAGGTTATATTTGCTCCATAACCCCTCTGTGACCATTGCTTTAGCCCCAGTGACTTCCTCTTCAGCAGGTTGCGCAACCAAGATAATCGTACCGCGCCACTCTTTTTTCAGCGCCACCAAGGTACGTGCCATACCTAACATCCATGTGACATGGGCATCATGACCACACATATGTGCCACAGGCGTTTCTGTTCCATCCTTCAATTTGACGCGAACTTTACTGGCATATGGCAAACCTGTCGCTTCCTCTACCGTATTGGCATCCATATCAGCACGATACATGATAGTTGGACCCTCTCCATTTTTGAGAACCCCCACTACACCCGTCTGTGCAATACCTGTTTTAACATCAAAGCCCAGTGATTTAAGCTCTTTGGCCACAATGGCTGCTGTACGCGTTTCCATAAAAGCCAATTCAGGATGTTGATGAATATCTTTATAGACTTTACTGAGCCAATCTGTTTGTCCATCAATCATTGAAATAGCTTTGACAGAAACAGCAGGTAAACTGTGTGGTACATTCTCTGTACTTTGGGCGTTCACCACGCCGCTTAAGGCAAGTGCGGAAAACCCAACCAATTGACATAAATGTTTGGCTATACGCTTCATGAAATTATTCCTTTATTAGATATACCGTTAAGCTCGATTCACAACGTTGTTGACGCTTTGTCGCAACTCTCTCTTTTCTAATTTATTTAACAACATGCCAAATAAAGCGGCCATGATATACATGAATATTGAGTAGATTGCGGCAGGCATCGCAGCCATTGAACTTGCCATCACAGTAAGTGCAATTGTTAATGCGAGTGTCCCGTTGTGAATACCGATTTCAAAGGCACAAGCCTTGGCTTGAAAGCGGTTAATACCAAACAAACGTGGTACAAAATAGCCCACTGCTAAACTACAAATACAGAAAACAAAGGTTGCACCACCGACTTGACCGATATAAGTCATCAGCTTTTGATAATCTTTAGCGATCGCCAAGGTGACAATAAACAGTAAAAATACGATTGCAAAAATACGCACGGGTTTATGCAGTTTCTCTGAGAGGTTTGGCGCAAGATGACGGATAAACATCCCAATAATGACAGGCACCAAGATCAATGCAAACACTTGAACAATCTTGGAAAATTGTAAACCCACCTCTTGGGAACTGGTCATAAAATGTTGCAATGAAAAGTTTACAATCAACGGCAATGTAAAGGCAGCAATGATTGAATTTACCGCAGTCAACGTCACATTGAGTGCCACATCGCCTTTAAATAAATAGCTATACAAGTTTGCTGTAGGTCCACCCGGTGATGCAGCAAGCAACATGAGCCCCACAGAAATCATCGGTGGTAAAACAAAGATTTTACAAATCATAAATGCGATACCCACCAAAACAATCAATTGGCAGAATAAAGCAATAAATACAGCCTTCGGGTGCTGACGAACGCGTTTAAAATCATTCGGTGTAAGTTCTAAGCCAAGACCAACCATCACAATGGCAAGTGCCATCGGCAAAAATACGGTAATTAATACTGAATCCATGAGCGAAATTCCATTCATTAAAATAATAGTTAAGGCATTTTATTTAAAATTTATAGCCAATCTTGAGGCCATACCCAATCGAATGATTGTCCTTAAATTCTGAAACATAGTAATCACTGCCCGCCTGTGCACCGAGCTGACCTTTGGCATCTCCTAACCAAAAATACTTCATACCACCAGAAATAAAATACTGTGGGGTTGGGCTGTATTGCGCACCTAGCCCGATGTTGTAATATCCCTTAGACGGCCCACCTGTTGAGACTTTCTCTCCAGCCCCAGAGTCCCAGCCCACGGAAGCTGAACCAAACAATTTCGGAGACAAGCGCTGTCCAATGCCAAGGCTTCCAGACCATTGATCTTCAAAATAATGCACTAGACCAAAACCTTCAGGGCTACTTGGGGTTGCCAACACACCAATCGCTTTAGAAATCTCTCCAAAACGATAAGGTTGGTACTTAAAACCACGCCAATGTACCCAACGGACATTACCAAATAACAAAGTTCCCGGGCGTAAGCCTGTTTGGAAATCAAAATTGACTGAATCTGGGGATCTAAACTTGGTTGTGCCTGAGCTTTTGGTTTCAGGCAAATCATCAAAAGCTTCATTCAATTGTGCTTTTTTCTCTTGCGTCATCATTCCCATGGATATCAAATGATCTAAATGTTGATCAACAAAGTCCCGTCCTTGGGATGTACTTAACATATCAATGATGGGCGCATTCTCAGTTGCATTGACTTTATGAACAATCGCAGAACGATAGGTTAAAGAAGTTTTGATGGCTTTTTCTGGAATTTGATAGGCAAAACCAGCAAGCCAGCCCCAATCGCCAATGATATCTGTATGCGCGTCATAACCGTTATAGAGGCTATATACATCGCCCCTTAACTCAACACGACTTTTAAAGGTTTGGTAGGTCGGACCTGCATAAAAATTCCAGTTTTTATTTGGTTGATAACCAAAGATAAGACTTAAATTTTGCATATTAAATCTGGCATTAGAGTTACCCATTGGAATCTTGCCATCCGTTGCTTCAGCAAATTTGGTGGTGGTCATCCCCGGTATCACGCTATCATTCGCTGATGCAACAAAGCTATTTTTGCCTGAATATTCAGTATCAGAACCAAAGGGTTGGTCATAGAGCAGGCCAAAAGAAAATTCTGGCGAAAGCTGTAATTTTAATGCGGTAGATGGACGATAATCTGTATGTGCAATATCAGACATCGCGTCACGAGTTTTATTTAATCCAGCTTCCTGACCTTGCAGTGATGTATCCGATACTGTAAAGCCAGCTTCATAATAATTGCCTGCTTGAAGAAATGGGGCAATCGATTGTCCTGTCCGATCAAAAGCTGCGGCATGTAGTGAACTGGTACACAGTAAAGCGATGGCGGTCGCCAGTGCTTTTTTATTCATCATATGATTCATTGATCCATCCTGGATTTTTCTTTTCATCTGTTACTTTATTTATATTTATATCTAAGCGCTTAACTCCAAACGCCAAATAGTTGTCTGCTGATGCCAATCTCCTTTTAATTCAATCCAATATATCGCAGAGATAAAAATGGAGGCAAAGGAGCAACTCGAGAAATAACAAAAGTACATATAGAACAGGCTTAAAAAAGCCAACCATGCACAGATTGCGTTGGTTGGCTTAGAGTAAATTTGAATTATTGATTCTTATAAAAAAGATAGTAGCTCGCATAACACGCGATAATAAATAAGATACAGCAGACAAAACCCACTTGCATCGAAGGATCAGTCACCATACTGATACACGTGATCGTACAAAATACCCCACCTAAAATTGGTGTCAATGGAAACAATGGTGCAGCAAACTTAAGATCTTTCACTGTTTTACCTGATTTGATCCATTGGCGACGGAAATTAAACTGACTAATACAAATCGTAATCCACACCACCACCATGGTAAATGCGGCGACACCTAACAGATTTTTGAAAATGGTTTCAGGTGCAAAATGTTCTGATAACAATCCCGGAATTGCGCCAAACATGGTCACTACAATTGCAATAATCGGTGTACCTGAAGCAGTCAAGGTAGAGAATACTTTAGGCAACTGTTTTTTGATTGAAAGCGACCACATCATTCGAGAGGCTGCAAACAACCCTGAGTTAGCCGCTGAAAGTAATGCAGTAATGATCACAAAACGGATAATATCTTCAGCGTATGGAATACCAATATAATTAAACACCGTGACAAATGGACTGTTACTGATGCCACTTGCGTTAAGCCCTGCCATTTCATAAGGAAGTAAAGCACAAATCACCACAATGGTACCGACAAAGAAAATCAGTAAGCGCCAAATGGCGGCATTAATGGCTTTAGGTACCGTTTTTGCTGGATTCTCTGCTTCACCCGCCGCAACCCCGATCAGCTCTGTGCCTGAGAAGGCAAAGTTCACAATCAACATGGTAGCAAAAATCGGGAAGATTCCTTGCGGAAACCAACCGTGCTCAGTGAGCTTGCTAAATAATGGCGCTGATTCATGTCCTTGATAAGGAATAAATCCAAAAATCGCCACAACACCTATAGCAATAAAACAGATAATCGCAATAACTTTTACCAACGACAACCAGAACTCTGACTCAGCAAAAAGCCGTGTGGAACTAATATTCAGTGTAAAAACTAAGCCCGCAAATAAAAGTGTCCATGTCCACATCGAAACCGAAGGAAACCACTCCTGCATCAATAATGCAGCCGCAGTAAACTCTGTGCCGAGTGTCGCGGTCCATGTCAACCAATACAACCATGTCACCATGTAACCTGTACCGGGCCCAATATAGGTTCTCGCGTATTCACCAAAAGAACCTGAAACAGGCATATGTACTGCTAACTCACCGAGGCACAGCATCACCATGTATGCAATCATCCCACCAAGTAAGTAAGCTAAAATTGCACCTACTGGACCTGCCTGAGAAATGACATCTCCCGAACCTAAAAATAACCCTGTTCCAATCGCACCACCCAATGAAAGCATGACGATATGACGCTTGGTCATGGCACGTTTTAAGGGCTGACCGACCACGACTTCTGATGAAGAAATATTTGATGGGTTGGATGAGTCTTGCTCGGGCACATACTGCCCACCCAAGACATCTCCCGATAGAAATGTCTTTTCATTATTGTTACTCATACACGATCACTCCAACGATATTCTTATGACAACCTGTCCTTGCTGTTTCAATTTCTTACACTGCTATATCCAACGGATATGTTCTTTGCTGCATTTTGTTTTCACTGATCGTGCATATTCAAACTCCATGTATGCTTATTCCTTAACAACATCTAAGCGATGTCTAAGCGTTCAATCCTATTCAATTTCTTTTAAAATTAGCCCTGCTCTCAATCCAATTTTCACATTTGGATTTGGAAATAAAATCCACACCTGTTGGTCATCAACCATCGTATTTCCAGCGTGTTGAGTTGCAATCAATTCGCCTTTCTCAAAACGAGAAAAATTTGGCGCATCTACATCCAACTTGAGTTGGAAGTCTTCACTTTGCTTTAAAATCGAATCCACCACTTTAAATTGGCGGATGCTTGGCTTCTGCCGCACAGGCAATGCCTGACCTGACAGCACTGCACGTAATACTTGATCAATAGCAGCAAATTCTGATAACTCATTTTGACCGAAGGGTTTTGCCTTGCCTAACTCCAAAGTGCTACTGGCTGCCTGAAAAGTTTCAGCGGTGAAGTGAGTAAAGGTTTTACCTGCCGCATTGTGATAGACCAAGGCATCAAGGTCAGCAGCATTGAGACTTTGAATCAAGAAATCATCGTAAGCTTGAACTTGATAGGGAAATAAAGCAAAAACTGGCAATAAAGAGGTACGAATTGCAGTATGTAAATCATAATGATAACGCGCAGCATCAGGCTGACTTTGAACAAAGAACTGCGCTGTCATCTGCTCTAGTTGTGCTGCTCGATGCGTTTCTTGATCTTGTTTGAGATGCTGATATGCCCCACAAAACATCCGATTCATATCATTTTCAAGATAACGAACACCCTGCCGAATCGCTTCAGGATTGCCCAATACAAACAGTACCCGAGCCTCTAAAGTGAGGCGTTGGGTAAATAGGTCTTTGATGATGTTTGCGAGCAACTCGACCGGTGCAGTTTCATTGCCATGAATCCCAGCAGACAACACCATAGTCTTGCTATAGCTTGATTTTGGTGTGCATTGCAAAAGCCCTTCAGCAAGCCACTGCCATGTAAAGCCTGCTGTCTCACCCTGAGTTTGCTCAGGTGTTCGCTGTTCTAAGGTCAGTGTCAATAAATCAAGCATGTACTTTCATTTCCTTATCTAAATCTCCCCTAACCCCTCTTTGTAAAGAGGGGAAAACTCAAAGGAAAGCTTTTTATTCCTATACTTCTCTTTATCTTTGAAAGTGATAAACCGAACCTAATGCTAATATTTTGGTCAATTCATCTAGCGCAGTACGGCTCTCGATCAATAAACTTGGGTCTGCCAAGTCATCCTGAGTCAACTCATCACGATAATGCTGATCAACCCACTGATTCAGGGTTTTAAACAAAGCATCATTCATAAATAAGTTCGGATTCACGGCAGCAAGCTCAGCTTCATTGACTGCAACACGTAACCGTAAACATGCAGGTCCACCGCCATTGCGCATACTTTCACGCAAATCAAAAACTTTAAGATCATCAATCGGCGTACCCATCTGAATCATGTCATTCAAATAGCTCCACACTGCTTTGTTCTGACGCGACTCCTCTGGTACAACGATACTCATTCCACCATCTGCACGCGTCAAAATTTGACTATTGAACAAGTAAGTCGCGACAGCATCCTCAACCGTGACACGATTTTCGGGTACTTCAATCGAAATGAATTCTTGCTCAATCCCTGCCATTTTTTGACGAATTGCATTCAATGCTTCGGCTTGATTTAAAAAAGCCTGTTCATGATGAAATAGCACCTGTTGATTACTTACGGCAATGACATCGTTATGAAACACGCCTTTATCAATCACTTCTGGGTTCTGCTGAATGAATACCGTGCGTTTTGCATCTAGACGATGTAAACGCGCGATTGCTTCACTGGCTTCACGAGTTTGACGAGCAGGGAATTTTTGTGGTGCAACCACACCGCCGAATTGTTGCTGCCCATACACAAAAACTTGCACACCCTTTTGGTCATACCCACCACCCAAACGATTATGGTTGGCCGCACCCTCATCGCCAAACAAAGCAGCTTCTGGCAATGCTTCATGATGCGTGAAATATACATCATTATTGAACATCGCTTGAAGGATACGTGTGGTCGTATGATGCTCAATTGATCGATGGAACTTATTATTTAAATTAGCGGCGGTAAAATGTACACGTCCATCAGCACTATCCGCAGATGGAGAAACCGTACACGCATTTGCGGTCCACATCGACGATGCAGAACTTAAGGATGACAATAACGCAGGTGCGGTGCGCATCGCCTGTGTAATCACCTCAATATCGCTACCAGTAAAACCGAGACGGCGTAAGGTGGGTACATGTGGACGTTCTTGTGGTGCAAATACCCCCTGCTTAAGCCCTAAATCAGCTAGAGCTTTCATTTTCATCAAGCCTTGCTTGGCAGCTAATTTAGGATTTGAGGCATTATTACGGTTTTTGGTCGATGCGACATTACCAAAGGATAAGCCTGCATAGTGGTGAGTTGGCCCAACTAAACCATCAAAATTGATTTCATAACCTGACATTTTTTTCTCCATATCGTCACGGCACGATTTAACTTAGAGCACAATGCCCGGTGATAATTTTGAAGGAAGTGTGACGCTGTCACTTTCCATTGATGCCATTGGCCACGCGCTATAATCAGCGGCATAAAAAGCACTGGCACGATGGTTTCCAGATGCACCAACACCACCAAAAGGTGCTGCACTCGATGCACCTGTTAATGGTTTATTCCAGTTCACGATACCTGCACGCGCTTCAATCAATACACGCTCAAATAACTGACGTTGTGGTGAGACCAAACCTACAGCCAAACCAAAACGAGTGTTATTGGCAATGTTTAAAGCCTCATCAAAATCGTGATAACGATAGATGGTGGTGAGCGGACCAAAGTATTCATCATCAGGAATGTCAGCGACATCGCTGACCTCTAAAATACCTGCTGTCAGTAATGAGTTATCGGCTTGTGGACGTGTCATTTCCAAGAGTGGTTTTGCACCTAGAGCCATCAATTTGCTTTGCGCTGCTAACATTTGTTCAGCGGCATGAGCAGAAATCACACCACCCATGAACGGTTGCGGTTCAGCATTCCATGCACCCACCACCAAGTTTTTCGCCACTTCGACAAAACGCTGAATAAAGGCATCACCATTGGCACCTTGCTTGACAATGATACGTCTAGCACAAGTACAGCGTTGACCCGCGGAGACAAATGCAGACTGAATCGCTAAATTCACCACTGCATCAATATCACTTGCTTCATCAATAATGAGGGCATTATTGCCACCCATTTCCAAAGCAAGGATTTTCTCAGGTGTACCCGCCATTTGTTTATGTAGGTGATAGCCAGTGTTGGCACTGCCTGTAAACAGCAAACCGTCAATTTGCTCAGCAGCAGCTAAGGCTTCGCCAGTGTGACGTCCGCCTTGTACAACATTAAGTACACCTTTTGGTAGACCCGCCTGTTGCCATAATTTTGCAGTTTCTTCTGCTGTCCAAGGTGTAAGTTCGCTTGGTTTAAACACCACTGTATTCCCAGCAATCAATGCAGGAACGATATGACCATTCGGCAAGTGTCCAGGGAAGTTATATGGACCAAATACTGCCAACACCCCATGTGGACGATGGCGCAATGAAGCAACGCCATCAGGCATTTCTGTTTCGCTAAAACCAGTCCGTTGATGATAGGCGCGAATTGAAATCGCCACTTTGCCAATCATCGCTTGAACTTCGGTCAAGGTTTCCCAAAGTGGTTTACTGGTTTCTTGGCTAATCACTTCTGCCAATTGATTTTTATTTTGCTCAAGTAAAGCTGCAAAACGTTCAACAACAGCAATACGTTGTTCTAAGGCCAAACGTGCCCATGCTGGAAATGCTTTTCGTGCGGCATCACATGCTTGCTCAACATCCGCAGCGCTGGCTTCATGCCCAGCCCAAATTTTTTGATTGGTAACAGGATCTGTTTTGCTCAAAGTGCTACCGTGTCCCTGTACCCAAGCGCCATCAATGAGTAATGCACCTTGTGTCATTTTTGATTCTCCATATTTTCTAATGCTAAAACGCGCACTTGATCTTGTTGTTGCACATTGAGTGCCTGCGCCTGTTCTGCGCTCATCAACAAAATATCGTCATCAGATACATGGTTGTTGATGAGCAACACGCAATAATCTTGGTATTGGTCATTTGCGACCAAAAAGTGAATATCTGCCGTCTCTATCTGTTCGGCAATTTTGACCGTCAATACACGGCTATGTTTGACGGCACGTAGATCAGCAATATTGGCTTCTAGCGTTGGACCTGCATCGAAAATATCGACATAACCTTGATATTTAAGCCCTTCCGACATGAGTACTTTTGCGGCTGGCAGTGTATGTGGATGGACTTCGGCAATCACTGTTCGTGCCTCTTGGGGAAGTAAATCAACATAGACAGGGAATCTTGGCATCAATTCAGCAATGAAAACCTTTTGCCCAATACCGCTTAAATAATCCGCAGTAGCAAAATCCATATTAAAAAAGTGATAGCCCAATGCATTCCAAAATGGTGAATAACCGTTTTGATCTGAGAAACCACGCATTTCAGCAATCAATCTTTCTTCAAAATACGACCGAAATGCCGCAATAAATAAGAAACGAACCTTAGATAAAAATTTTCCGTTTTGATTTTTACGATAATCAGGATCAAGGAACAGAGTGCAAAGCTCACTGCAACCGGTATGATCATTACTTAAAAATAAAGTCTCTAAAGTTTTATACACATTTAAAGTTTTAGAGGCATGTACCTGTTTAGCAACACGAAAATTATAGAAAGGTTCATTTAACCCCACCGCAACCTCAATCGCGCTGACACCCACAATTTTTTTCAGGCTGCTATCTTCAAGCACAAACAAATAACTCGCATCGCCCTTTTGAGATATGCCCTCTAAAGTATGCGTGGTACGGGTAATCCGCTCAGCCAAAATTTCTTTATTTTGTGGCAAGGAAGTCAAGCCAATGCCTGACTCCCCAGCTCGTTGCGCCAAACGATAAATATCATCTAAGTCCCGATGCGCTGCATGTCTAACAATCATCATGGTTAGATGCTCACTAAAGATTTAGAGGCGTGCTAAAGCACGAGCAAAACGATTTAGACCTTCATCAATATCTTCTTTTGGAATAATCAGTGAAGGGGTAAAACGTACCACGTCAGCACCTGCAACCAAGGCTAAAAGGCCTTCCTCACCCGCTAAAGTGACGATATTTTTGGCTTTGCCGGCATATTCATCTTTGAGTACACAACCAATCAGTAAGCCCTGCCCACGAATTTCTTTAAATAGATTAAATTCAGCATTGATTTTATTTAAAGCATCGACAAAGTACTGATGACGCTGTTTAACTCCGTCTAAAACCTCAGGTGTATTGATAAATCCAAATACCGCTGCGGCCACCGCAGAGGCCAATGGATTGCCACCATAAGTTGTGCCGTGATCACCCACCGCAAACATGTTGGCGTATTTATTCGTGGTGATCATGGCACCTATAGGGAAACCACCACCGAGTGCTTTTGCTGTGGTCAAAATATCTGGTGTAACACCTGTATTCATATAAGCGTAGAGCGAACCTGTACGCCCCACACCTGTTTGTACTTCATCAAAAATCAGCACTGCGCCTTTTTCATCACACAGCGCACGTAAACCTTTTAAGAACTCAAGATCAGCAGGAACAACCCCACCCTCACCTTGGATCGGTTCAACAATTACCGCGCAAGTATCTTCAGTGATGACCGCTTTTGCAGCCTCTAAATCATTGAACGCGGTATGTTCAATACCTTCAGGCAGTGGCGCAAAATCTTGAGAGTATTTCGGTTGACCACCAGCAGTCACGGTAAATAAAGTACGACCATGAAAGGCATTTTTAAATGCAACGATATGATTCTTTTTTGGGTTGCCGCTTAATAGACCGACTTTACGCGCCAGTTTTAACGCAGCTTCATTGGCTTCTGCACCAGAGTTACAGAAAAATACTTTGTCGGCAAAAGTACTATCGACCAATTGCTTTGCAAGACCCAATACAGGCTCATTGGTATAACCATTACCAATATGCCAAAGCTTTTGTGCTTGTTCTGTCAGCGCATTGACCGCAACTGGATGGGCATGACCTAGCGCATTGACTGCAATTCCGCCTGCAAAATCAATATATTCTTTTTCATTTTGATCCCACAGACGAGAGCCTTCACCACGCACTAAAATGAAATTTGCTGGCGCAAAAACGGGAACCATCCAATCATTAAAATTGCTACGTGTAATCGCGACATTGCTCATTTTATTTACTCACTTCCTGTTTGATCGTCGGGCTGTTTAAATATTTAACAGCCCAGTTTTAAACTGATGTACAAGGGTCTATGAATGTCAACAGACCCTAAACTTAACCGGGGAAAATACCGCGTTCTTTACGCGCTTTTAAAATACGTTCGCACGCCAAGATATACGCAGCAGTACGCAGGCTACATGCTTTATGCTGGGCAATTTCCCAAACATCTGCCGTCGCTTGAATCATTAATTTGTCGAGACGTTCATTGATCTCATCTTCTGTCCAGAAGTAACTCGCCATATCTTGAACCCATTCAAAATAACTGACGGTCACACCACCAGCGTTACAAATTACATCTGGGACAACAACGATATTTCGATCAATAAAGACATCATCTGCCTCTGGATAAGTTGGACCATTTGCACCTTCAAGTACGATTTTGGCCTTTAACTTTTGTGCACGTTCAACGGTAATCTGACCTTCTAATGCCGCAGGAATCAGAATATCCATATCGACATCCCAGAACGCTTCATCTGCAATCACTGTGGCATCGGCATAACCCATCACGCCACCCTGTTCTGTAACATGGTTTTGCAATGCTTTTACGTTTAAACCTTCAGCATTAAAAATGGTGCCGGTATGGTCTTGTACACAAACCACTTTTGCACCTGCATGACTAAACAAATATGCGGCTTCATTACCTACATTACCAAAACCCTGAACCGCAACTTTACTGCCTTCGACAACCAGATTGATTTTTTTGGCGACTTCTAAGCCAGTAACGAATACTCCACGACCTGTTGCACGAACACGTCCTAACGAACCACCTAAATGTACAGGTTTACCTGTTACTACGCCGGTTACAGTATGACCTTTGATACTTGAGTAGGTATCCATCATCCACCCCATAATATCGGCATTTGTACCCACATCTGGTGCAGGAATATCAATTTGAGGACCGATAATTGGGCTGATTTCGCTGGTAAAACGACGGGTTAAACGCTCTAATTCACGTGGTGAAAGTTCTTTAGGATTGACACGGATACCACCTTTGGCGCCACCAAATGGCAGATTGAGTACGGCAGTTTTAATGGTCATCCAAGCAGATAATGCCATGACTTCATTCAATTCAACATCATGATGATAGCGGATACCGCCTTTACCCGGACCACGCGACAAGTTGTGCTGTACGCGGTATCCTTCAAAATGACGGATACTTCCATCATCCATCACAATCGGAACATCCACGATTAAAGTACGTTTTGGGCGTTTCAGCGTATTCACAAAATTACTGAGGTCTGAATCTAAATATGGTGTCACTCGATCAATTTGAGTGAGATAAGTTTGCCAAGCACCGCTATTTTGATCCGTATATGATAAAGACATCATCTGTTCCTTAATTAATCAATTATCCCTGTTATTACAGATTCCCTTTTTATTCAGGGTCTCCTTTTCACCCCATCCTCCCTGATCCACATTCAGCTTCATAAAATTGAGTGAAATGTTTGGGGCTTCGTATAATCATTATTATTAAGAATCAAAATGATTCATAAAATTTGTTTTTATGACTAAAATGAATTATTTTTTAGCAATCTGCTCATAGTAAATATCAAAATGAACAATATTGATCATATTCTCTTAGGATTACTGAAAGACAATGCACGGATGTCGATTACAGATTTGGCTGCCAAGACACGCGTATCGAGGGCAACTGTACAGAAGCGTATTGAATACATGGAATCGACTGGTGTCATTACAGGATATACGGTGCGTTTCCGTCCAAATGCAGAAAAAAATATCATTCGCGCATGGATGAGTATCATGGTTGAGGGAACCAAAGCGCAGGCCGTCATTCGTGAGTTACGCTTAGAATCTGCGGTGGAGCGCCTGCATACCACCAATGGGAAATGGGATATTTTGGTGGAATTACAATCAGATAGTTTAGAGAATTTTGATAAAGCTTTGGAAAGGATTCGAAATATTTCAGGGATCTATAATAGTGAAACCAGTATTTTGTTATCGACTTATAAAATTTAAAGTCCTCTTATACTCACTTCCTGACTCCAAGTGGAGTTAGGTTGTTTGTGAATATGCCAGCATAGTTGATGAATAGATTTCATTAATGGCTGATTCTGGCTATGCCATGTTTCCAACTCACAATAGGCAATATGAATCCCTTTAGGATGAAACTCTCTTGATAATGACTGTGATAATGCCCGAATACTCGCAAACATACTTTGAGCGAGAAGATCAGCATTTGATATTATTTTATTTTGCATACCAAGGAAAATGAATGTGCCTTTTCTCTGTGCAAGCATATGCTTAATCATTATTTGTGAAATACTGACCGCACTTAGCCCTGTGTTTTTCCACTGTAACTCAACCTGTTGAATAGAAAGCATATCTTCTTCATTCAATACTTTAAAACCGGGTTGAAATATACAGAGTTCAATGTGATGTGCTTGCTGTCGAATGTGCTGCATCAAGTTTTTTAATGCAACAGGATTGACTAAATTTACATAGATCGTCGTAAGTTCTGGATTCTGGCATTCTATGTGTATTGAAGGGTATTTAGCATCATTCAAAACTTGATAAACATGCAACTTTTTTTGCTTACGCTGTTCCACACAAACATGGCTAAGATGATGTATTTCATCACCAACCACAACGATACAGCCCTGTGCTTCTAAGTCTTGGCGAAAGAAGTAATTAAAGATCCTTTTCATCTTAAAACCGCTCCCGAAAAGGACGTAAATCTAATTCATGTGTCCACAAATCATTGCTTTGTTGATATAGCATTAAATAATTGTCTGCAATTGCCTCAATATTTAAACCACCTGTACCGTACCGCGCGTCAATCTCGCTAAACGTCCAAGACCAAACAATGCATGATTGACCCGATCTCCATCGACCATGCCATCAACCACAACATGCGCAATATGTATATTTTTCGGCTTATACAAACTTGCTAAATTGAGCGCATAAGTACGTAGCGCCGATTTGCCCATAGTAAATGCTGCGAAAAAAGGTTTGCCACGTATGGATGCACTCGCACCTGTGAAAATCAAGGTTCCTTTTTGTTGCTGCTCAAAAATCTTGAGGCACGATTGTGAAACCAAATAAGCAGATAGAAAGGTAGACCGCCACATGTTTGAAAAGAATGAAAGCTTGGTTTTTAAAAACAGGGATGGAATATTGCCACCGACATTATGTGCAACCACTTCAAGCTGTTCATTCTGAGAAATAATCTTCTTAAATAAAGACTGAATCTGTTCAGGATCTTCTGCATCTAGTTTATAAGCAACAGCATTTCCACCGTGCTGAGTAATGGTTTGAGTCACTGCTTGCAACTTACTGAGGGTTCGACCAACCACATAAACTTTTAAACCGACTTGAGCAAAACGCCGTGATATAGCTGCACCGATGCCTTGCTCTGCCCCCACTCCAATGACGACAGCGACTCGCATACTCATATCAATGCGATCCAAGCCGCGATGTTTGGATAACTGTTAATTTTCGGTCCCCAAATTTTACTGGTGCGTATAATTTCTAAAAGCTGTGAACCCACTGCAATATCTGCAACTGTTTTACGATCACCAACCAACCAACCTGTAGCACCTAGCACCAGTTCAATACGTTCTAGATGACGAATAAACTCAGCTTCGATATCTGACTTTGACATACGACCTGTGCCCTGCATTTTGAGCTGGAAATTCAAAGCCGATCTCAATAAAGGTTTCATCAAAAATGCTTCATGCTTAGGACGACCTTCAGCACTAATTGCAACAGCGTGGTTTAAAGCATCAGCATCACTGACACGAAAATGAACCTCATAGAAATACAATAATTCGTCTGCCCAGTCTTCCCATAGCTCTACATATGCTTTTTGTAATGGATCAGTTGGATAAAGTCTTGGGGAATCTGGGTATGCTTCATCGAGATAACGGGCGATTCGCGTACTATCCTGAAGACGTTGATCATTAATATCTAATACAGGTACTTTACCGACTTTGCTGAGCATGGGAACATTTGCACCCAAAACACCATTGTAGTTTATAGTTTCAAATGGAACTTCTTTGAACCTCAACATTCTGGCTACTTTCTGGCAGAAAGGTGAAATTTCCCATTGATGTAACACCGCTGATTTTTTCATTCTTTTCCCTATAAAATTATTATGTTGCTTGTACAGAGTGAGATTTGTAGGAGGCACAAATAAAAGTAATATGCTCCCAATGAAGCATATCACTTAGAGGCTATACACCTTACACCTCAACTAAGCACGAATAATCATATTGGTGGCAGTGGCATGGGCATACAATTTGCCTTCTTCATCACGAAGATAACCTTCTGAAATCACCAAATTCTTTCCGACATTGATGACCTTACCTTCAGCAATCAACTTTTTATTAAATGGCATAGGACGGCACATTTTGATCGCTAAATCGGTTGTTCCATACCCCTCGCCTGCGGCAAGTACAGTATGTGTTGCACAACCTGTCACTGAGTCCAAAACTGTCGCAGCAAAACCGCCATGCACACCGCCTAGTGGATTGGTATGACGTTCATCTGCAACCGCAATAAATACGATACGACCATATTCAACCTCTCCGACACCTTCCATCCCCATTGTTTTCGCAATACCTGGAGCTGGTACTAAGCCTTGCTGAAATGCTTGCATAAGTTCTAAACCAGTCATATTTGATGGATTCATACCTGTTACCTATCTGATGAAAAATTAAAATATTTTTAATGAATAAAGGTTGATTGTTCAGGAGACAAACCAATTTTTATTTTGGTTTGCGCCACGATTTCAGATTCATCCGTATCATTTGGATGAAAGTTAAAACGATAATAAGAGAAAAATTGTGGTACAAACGTTCGATATGCTTGTATCGTAAACCCAGCAAATTTTGCCCAAGATTTTAGATTCAGCATTTGTTTATCTCTAGACATCAACATCACTTGATAAACATTTGACATAAGCGTGATCAAAGCAATACTAAACGTAAAAATCGCAACTCTAGGAATATACGCAGATAGTCCTTGACCATACAAATATTGATACATATCGTAGGCAACGGCTTTATGTTCTGTCTCCTCAACACTATGCCATAACCAAAGGTTACGAATGGTTTCATCTGTCATTAATTCATTGACGTTTTTCATCATTTCCACCACCAGTACTGCGGTGTAATGTTCTAGTCCGACTGTGACTAATAAATTCCATTTTTTGGGGAAGGTTTTTTCAATCGCTTTGAGAATAGTTCCCGTGATTTTTTCTAATGACTCAGGGTCTAAACCATATTGTTGAGCACTAAGGTGAAATGCGTGGTGCTCTTTGGAATGCATGGCTTCTTGACCGATAAAGGCACCAATATCACGGTCTAATTGCTCATTCTCTTTTACCTGTCCGCGCAAAGCACGAACTGATCGTACAAAGTAGGATTCGCCCTCAGGAAATAACGTGGATAAGCCAGTGAAATAATGAGTAAAAGTAGGTTCATTATTACACCAGTACTTTGGCATATCCTCAAACTCATAATCCATACGGCGTACTGGGAATGATGCAGGTGTTTTTTGCTTTGTTTTTTCTTTCAACACGGATACAGACATGACTCACCTCAAAAAGTTTATCTCAAAACAATAAGTTCCAAAAAAGAACTTATACAATCAAAATAACGATGCTAAGATATATTGTCAATAAAGCTGATGTCTTAATGGCTCAAGTTGTCCTAAAATGACAGTCTTGTTCCTGTAAAGATAAATAGATGGGGTATTCAATGAAATGGCATGAACTCGGTGAAATGAACTGCCCAATTGCAAGGACGTTGTCTATCTTTGGGGATCGTTGGACCTTACTTATTATTCGTAATGCCTTTATGAAAACTCGACGTTTTGATGACTTTCAAAAGCAGTTGGGTATCACTCGTCACTTATTAACTGAACGAATTAATCGTTTGGTAGACAACAATATTTTTGAGAAAGTGCTCTATCATGAAGCACCAAAACGGTATGAATATAGGCTGACAGAAAAAGGACTGGCACTTTACCCCATCCTTGTCACCATGAGTGGTTGGGGAAATCTTTGGCAAAATGAAAATAAAGAATTCCCAGAACTTCGCTATCTACATAAAAGCTGTGGCAATGTCACCAAGCCCACACTTACATGTGATTGCTGCGGTGAAGAACTTGATGCAAGACAAATGTCCCCTGTCTATGTTTCAGAAGAAATAAAGAAGATTAATATATAAGCACTACAATAAAATCATAAAAATTGCGTTTAAAAGATAAAAATGACCTGCTGAAGAAGCAGGTCAAAAGAATTACTTTTACCTTGAGTGTGCAATAGAATCATCAAGATGATACTTATCTAAAATTCTTTTAAAACCCAACTATTGAATGCAAGATGAGTAGTCTAATCAACTAGATTACGAATAATATTCAATACCTCATCAGGGGCTTCGATTGGAATCGAATGCGAAACATTAAATATTTTCTTATGGACGGAATCTGGAATAAGATCAGCAATCTCTTGTCCAAGTTCGGGGGGGGTTGCTTTATCCTGCTCACCAGATAATATAACCGTTTTTGCTCTAATTTTTTGAATAATATCTCTTATATCAGTTCGATTTATAACTGCCGATTTTAATGAATTAGCTAAGTTTTCAGGTTGATGTTTCATCATTTTTACCAACTCTTCTTCAGCTATTTCAGGATTATTTTCCAACCATTCAGGCGTGAATTTCATGGCTTGAACTTCTTTAAAAACTTGTAATCTATTTGCATTTGTAGACAAAAGTAGCTCACTCCTCTCAGCCCATAGAGGCATTCGATCCTCATATTCTTTCTGAGCTGATGTATTAACTAAAACAAGCCGATCAATCATTTCTGGATACTTCGCTGCTATACGCATCGCAATCATTCCGCCTTGACTATGACCGACCAAAGTTACTTTTTCAATCTGGTATTCTTTCATCCAAATCACGATGTCTTCTGCTATACCATCAAGATCAAGAAAATCACGCCACCCACTATTTGCATGTCCAGGCATATCAAAGGTAATGCAACGATAATCCGAAATTTGCTTCACGATACGATCCCAAAACGTCCTATCTAGAAATAGACCATGTAAAAATATAATGGATGGACCATTACCGACATCATCCCAGCTATATGTAGTCCCATTGATATCTACTTTTCTACTAGAAGATTGACTCCTATGTGTTTGAGAAAGTAATAATGAATCTTCAAAAATCTGATAACGAATGATTTTTTGATCCGCTATGGTAAATTTAATAATGTAATCGCTATCAACAATGGTTTCTGTCTTTAGAACTATATGTCTAAACCTACCCGTAACAAAAACATCCTGTTCTATATTCACCACTCTCTCAATAGAGAAATTAAGTGGCTTGAAAGCCCTAGGGAAATTCAGTAACCATTTCTTGATTGCACTATGCCCTTTTATAATACCAACAGTTTTTACGACTGAGTCACCATCGATATGCCAGATTGCATCTTCATGAATACAATCAAGTGCTTCTTGTATATTATTCTCACTAAATGCTGTGAGATAGCGTCGTACGATATTGATCTCGTAGGTATGATTTTCTAAAGTTAGCAGAGTGTTCATTAAAAAAGAGTCACAATTGATATGATTGACACATATTAGGTCTTTATTATCTATCCATATATGAAGCAAACTAGATAACTATTTTCCACAAATGGAAAGACTATGAACTGGGATGACATTCGTTACTTTAATGCAGTATTTCAATGCCAAAATATTAGCCGTGCGGCAAAACTACTTAGCGTAAGTCCTCAAACAGTGGCGCGAAAAATAACATCTCTGGAATCGAAGTTAAAATCTGTTTTATTTATTCGACATCCTCGTGGCTATAACCCAACAGCGGATGCCATGGTTCTTGCTATAGAAGTTGAAAAAGCAGAACAAGTACTAACTGCTTTACAAAATAATTTTGTAAGTAAGTCTAATAAATTTAGTGGAATTGTACGGATTGCCACACCAGAATTAATTGCTACTGAAATTTTACTACCCGCCTTCAAGCCTTTTTTAAATGAATACCCTGATCTTAAAATTGAACTCGTCACAGGAATAAATACGATTGGAATTGCAAAAGGTGAAGCTGATATTGCCCTTCGTTTAATTCAGCCAGAACAAGGTGATCTCACAATCAAACAAGTTGGAACAATGTCCAGTGCAGTGTATTCTCTGACGGAAAGTAAAACTGATCTTAAGAACTCAAAACTAATCGGCTGGGATTCACATATTGATTTACCATCTTCCCGCTGGTTAAAAAGAATTACAGGCAGAGAGCCTGATCTAAAATTAAATAGCCTCGCTACGCAAAAAGCAGCTATTCAAGCAGGGTTAGGTATAGGGATTCTTCCATGTTTCATTGCAAAAGATTTGAATCGCATCAAACAGCCCTATCTTTTAGAAGAACCTTTATGGCTAGTAACGCACGCTTCTGCTAAAACCTCACCACGAATTAGACTTGTATACGATGAAATCTCAGAAATAATGCAGCGGAATCAATTGAACCTTCATCAAAAATTTTAGAATGTTTAATTTATATCTGTCAAATTGGATGCTTAAAAAATCACTGGGCTGATCTTTCCTTAATGGTTCGGTAATTCACCTAGCTTGCATCAATTTTCTAAACGAGCATGATCATCCATAAATCAAACCAACTTCATCTCACCAACGATGCATCAAGATAATATAGACGTTGGTTTTATCTTGTTCTTATTCCTAAGGAGCTACCTATAATGGAATATAGTATTTCTGAAAAAAGAAAAATATTTCGTAATCTGCATCTCACAGGTTGTTTTGTTTTACCCAACCCATGGGATGCTGGTAGCGCAAAAATTCTAGAACAATTAGGCTTCAAGGCATTAGCAACAACAAGTTCAGGCTATGCATGGTCTTGTGGTAAGCCTGATGGACTATTATCAAGAGATGAAGTTCTTGCTCATCTCCGCTATATGGTTCAATCATCAAATCTACCTATTAATGCAGATTTTGAAAATGGATTCTCAGATACGATAGAGGGAGTTAATGAAAATGTCAGAATGGCAATTGAAACAGGTGTTGCAGGTATTTCGATTGAAGACTCAACAGGGAATCCTGAAAAACCATTACGAGACATTGAAGATGCAGTAGAAAGAATACGTGCGGCTCGTATAGCAATTAATGAAAATGGTGGTGATACTTTCTTAATTGGTCGTGCTGAAAACTTCTTTGTTGGTGTCCACGATTTGGAGGATACTATTGTCAGACTTAAAGCGTATTCAGAAGCTGGAGCAGATTGTCTTTACGCGCCTGGTTTAAAAACACGCGAACAAATTCTTGCAGTTGTTCAAGCGGTTGCACCCAAACCTGTCAATGTATTAATGACTTCGGATAGCGAATTAAATCTTCAGGAACTCGCAGATTTAGGTGTAAGGCGAATCAGTGTAGGCGGAGCATTGGCACGTACTGCATGGGATGGCTTTATTAAAGCTGCAACTTCAATAATTGAACAGGGTGCTTTTAATTGTTTTAGTGACGTTATATCTGGACAGGAACTTAATGAGAAATTTAGATAGGAAATTTTTTATATCCTGAATCACTATGAAATCATATCAAGGTGCTTGAATGACTTTTCTATGTTTTAAAAACCGTGTTTCTTATTAATTATTAAGTCAATAATGGGAAACGAGCCCCCTATTGGGTTAAGTAAGAAAATATGACGATAAAAAAGCCACTTATGATAAGTGGCTTTTTTATATAGAGAATTTTGGTGGAGGTGGCGGGAGTTGAACCCGAAACCGTATCACTCTATCAAATCCAATCAAACTCAAACGTTGAAAATACTAGGCTTTGTTTATTCAATTTTTGATAGTGTATCATGGTTAAACATGTCAACCTGTCAAAAAACCTGTCAAGGAATTAACAACTGATACATAATTGTACGTACACACAATAATCATCTTTGCTACCATATTCCCAAAATAAAAGAGGGTAATATATTGGCAACAGCATATATCGTAATTGGCTGTCCCACAACTGGCGGCGGTAAAGTCATTTCAGGCAGTAGCTTTTTTTTAATTGAGGGTATTCCCCTCGCTTGTGTTGGTGATAAAGCAACTTGTCCTAAACATCAGACAGTTGCAACGATTATCACTGGTGATCCAAATATGCAAGTGATGGGTAAAATGGCTGCTAGGGTTAATGACTCCCTATCTTGTGGGTGTAAGTTGCTACCAATGCAGAATCTAGTCGTTCAAGACAATGGTCCATCACCCGGTTCAAATGCTGCTCAAAACTCATTTGCACCAACTTCCTCAGTACAAAAACAAGATAACTTTATTGCTCAGAATACCGATGATCACGGTATCAAGTTTGAATTTCTGAATGAAAAAACTGGACAACCTTTAGTAGAACATTACTTCAAAATTACCCCACCAGACGGAAAAGTAATTGAAGGGTTTACTGATGAAACAGGACAAACCGAACTAGTTGAGTCAGGCAAAGAAGCAAAAGAAGTTGATTTAATAACATTTGATTTATCCAAGCCAATGGAAAAATGGAGTTAACCATGTCAGAAGAATTACGCAATCCTTACAATAGACAGGTATACCCCGATTCAATGGTTAATCCACCTCAAGAGCAAAAAGTCTGTGTTATGACTGAGCCATTGTGTAATCAATTTATAAAAGAAAGAAATTATTACCTTGCTCAGCCTTACAATTTCATGCTTGGCTTAAATGAGTGGACAGAAGTAGCTCAGAACAATATAGAGTTACTAATGGCGGTAAGATTTGGCATGGAATATGATGTTAATAATTTTCCAGATAGCTACGTACATGACATCGGTTTTCACACTCAAATGTACATTAAATTCCATGAATATGTACGCAAACATTCATTAAAAGAAATCCCAAAAATTGTTGGGGAATTTCAACAAACTGCTTTCAAAGTTAGATTCCTCAGTACATTTGCAGTCAATGACTTACGCGAATTGCGAAATCTAGGTCCATTTGCTCAAGGGAAAGGGGCAGTAAAAGCTGTTAATGATCTTAACAAAACTGTTAGTAGGTTGAATGTCGTAAATGCAACTGCGGCTCTAGCCGATATAACAAAAAACGGCGGACCACTACATATCAATAGAGATATGTTCAAACGAGTTTTTAAACAAGATTACCACCCAAAAATGGTGCAAATTTTACGTGAAGATGGCACATACAGAGGCGACCCTGAAAATGTTCAGTATGCAGAATTTGATAAAAAATTTAACCGTTAGTATTCTAAGTATTAGTGCATTATCTGCCTGTTCCAGTACTTTAACGAATAAAGAGTTTAAAGAAGCTTTAATTAATGGGAACTCTGGTGCAATCAATATGCTCTTAATAGATTCGGCCGTATACCACAAAGCTACTGAAAGAGAGTTAGATGCGGTTACTTGGGAATTATTAAAATCCACCCTTACTAAAGTTGATGTTATTCGTCAGTTTGAAGAAGAAATCGGAGGTTCTTATAAAATTGAAGAAAGTTTAACAGTTGGTAATATGAATCAACTTTGCCTGGTTAATAATTTCTTACTTGTACATAAAAAGGAACTTCCACCTAAGATAGATCACTCAAAAACCTATAACTGGGTTGAAGCAAAGCAGAAATTGTTTACAAATCGGCTCAATGAAACTTTAGGTGATAAAAGAATGAAAAATGACTGCCGATCCTGAAACACATAACCATCTTTTTAAAGCATGGTTTTGTGAATTTTTTTACTCATAAACATATAATCCCCTATGTCTTGTGCAAATATTTTCATAAAAAAAAAGCCCTCATCTGAGGGCTTTTCCAACTTCAATCCATGCATCAACTTTAGCCGCGCACTCGTTTCCTTTCAGCACAGTGTCTATCGCCCATAAAGTAATAACCTTTCCTGTTCCATCATCTAGGGCATTAAACTTGTCACAAGGCTGCATCAGATTAGTGGGAATTACTGGCTTCAATAAGACTGTTGATTTGCTGCACCCCATCATTATCAATACAGCGATTGAAATAAATAGGACGCTCAACGATCTTTTGCACTTCACGTGTAACACGTTCGACTTTGACACGTTGTTCCGATTTATATTTTTCATAGTCTGCGCTCACTTGATTTACTTGATTTTGTGCATCAGCAAGTGCTTTGACTTGCTTTCGCTCAATGTCTTGAATTTTTGTGAAACATTTCTGATCTGCCGCTGCTAGCTTCTTTGAGAGTGAATTTGTATTGATCACATGTATGAAAATATAAATAAGCAAACCAAGAATTATGTACTTGTAGAATTTACCGAGTAATGCATCAATCATACTTTCCCCCTACAAAAGCTTAATTGTGTCGGCAAGCGCCTGGTATAGTTTTTCTGGATCTGATTTAAATGCAGCTAGTTCTGCATCATTTGTAATAAAGAAATTTTCAAGAACGATTCCGCCAGCTTCACAAAATGCGAGTCGATGATGCTGTCCTGACGTCGATGATTTCCACCCTTTATCACCGCGCAATACAAAGTTATAGGCTTGATTAATTGCAGAACAAAGTTTCTGACATTCTGTTTTTAATGTTGAGTTTGCTAATGCTTCAATACCTTTTGCGGTTTTTACTCCACCGTTTAAATGCAGTTCAATTGCAATATCACCTTTTGGAACTAACTTTACAGCCTGAGAAAGTAGCTGGTTATCACCCTCCTCACCATCCGTAAGTACTGTAAACCCATCTGCACGTAAGATTTTTGCAATCGCATCACGAGCTTTTGTCATCAATTCATGTTCTGTATCTTTGCCGTTCACCGCACCTGGTTGATTATTTGAGTGACCAGCAGTTAAGACAATAATTTTTTTCTTCTTATCATTTGAAATAGGCATAGTATTTGTTTTTATACTAATACCAAGCTTTCCAGCGACCCATTCTCCTAAAATTCCGTCTGGACTTACCCCGAGTTGTGCTTGATATGCCATTAATGATGCTTCTGTAAATCCACCAAAATCGCCATCTACAAGAGCTGTGTATAGACCAAAAAATTTAAGTCTTTCTTGTAGCTGTCTAACTAGATCACCTTTTGATCCTCTTCTCAAAATAATCATTTCACTTTCCTCAAGATGTAAAAAAACCGCCTGAAACGGCGGCATTGGATTCAAATCTATTTCTTTAAAAATTATCTTTGAAGTCTTTAACTTCTTTTACTACGTCAAAAATCGTTGAGTCTTCACGTGCATTTACATAATTAAATGACCAACGGATGATTGCCCAGAATGGAAGCCCTGTTATAAAGAACATCCCACCAATTGCACATAAGCCCGCCCACGTTGTTGCATAATCATGCAGACCGAAGTGCTGAATAATGAAACCACCACCAGCAATGCTCCCCACTACCGTAGTGATTAAACTCACCACCCATTCACTTCGTGTACGAGGCATTCGAGTCATAATTACGACCAAATACCCCAATGTTGCTGCAACTGCTGCAATAACGATTAGAAACCACATGCCATATATTTTGATTACAGTTGCGACCCCAACACCGCTGCTCATAGGCTCTGCCATTTTTCATTTCTCCAGATGTAAAAAAACCGCCTTTCGGCGGCTATTGATTCAGACATAATCTTTATCGTTTAAGTAATATTGATCAGTGTAGTTTATTGCAGTGATTGAAGACTCAGCACCGCCACCAGACTTTTCAGTAATCAAAAATAGATCTCGCTTGCTATGCGTGTCGGTCGTAACCAGATAGGTTGAACAACTGATATTCCCCTCGTACTCAATGACAAGCTGCGAAGTTGGTGCACGTGCTAATAAGACTTCTCGCTCACTATCTCCTTGTGTCACCTGAACAACGTCCACTTGGCCATTTGGCAATTGAAGATGAACGACATAACTTTCATCTTGTTCTAGTACACACGGCTGTGACAACGTTAAATACAATCCATCTTGATCAATGACAGATCCTGAACTAATCAGCATCGGACGCGTATCATCAGCAACAAGAATTAAGTCATTCCGAGTGACGAGATCCGCTTCACTATAAGCCGAAAATTCAACGGTCTTCTTCTGATAAAGCAACTTGTTCAAAGCTCGATGCGCTAAAAGCATCGCTTGCTGAAGATTGGTAATACCTTTAATTTCCAATTCTCGCGCATTGACCACATTATCATTAGGCAACTTGATTTCAGATTCAGACCAAGAATCAGTCGGATCGACCCATTTGAGTTTTACCCCGTCATAGTCTTTGTTTACACCAAAATTGACAGAACGCTTCTCGCTTTCAGGTTTTTTATTCCTGTGATTGAACAATAAAGTCGGTACTTGTTGCGGTTTCTCAAATACAAAGAAAACTTTGTTTGATTCACGGCGTGCATCACAAAACACTGCATTCGCAATCGTTGTAAGTGTCTCTTCATAAGACATCTTGGCATCATCAAATGTATAGTTGAACTGAATCGGCACGCCAAAGTAACTATCAATTTCATCAGCCACTGCATAGAGATTAGCGACATCAAGCGTGCTTATATCTCTACGCCCAATCAATTCATCGGTCGTAATCGCACAAACAATATCAGCAAAATTACTTGTCGGGATTCTCGCTACAGACTTAAAGCCAGTTCGATATGTAAAAAGCTTACGTGTGGCGATACAATTCAACATGCGGTTTTTAACGCTTGTTGCTTCATTAGTACCGATGGTTTTAGTGCGTACGATCGTTACATCGTTATAAATGAGCTTGTTTGATACTGAGCATGCGTAAACTGATTTGAGTTTCAAATCACGAAGTCGCTGCTGTACTTCATTTCGCCATTGTTCAGGTGCTTTCTTAACTCTAAACCGCACACCATCCGCAAATGTTGATGCAAGCGGAATACGACTCGATACACCAAACCCCACTGTGGTATTGTCTTGCACTCTATGCGTATGCGTGAATACTGGGCCAGTTGGCAAACCATTTGATATTTCTTGGTATTCTATTGTGTAATCAACAATATCAGTGTGTCGTTGGCCTTTCTTGCGAATGACTTGCAAACCTTGTGGCAGATAGAAGTTAAAAATCAACTCTTTAATATCGTTGTAATCAATATAAAACCAACCAAGCCAGCTCGACACGATCTTTTTAATATCCATGTCCACTTGACCTAGCGTAATGCTTTGCAGCTTATCCCATTCAAGTTGTAAGGCCGTTGGAACTTCTAGATCGATGTAGTTAATCCCTACATCTAGAATAGATGGATATTCACCACCCAAGTCGATTGAATCAGCATTGTTTTGCAAAATCCCAGAAAAGAAAGCAGACTTTTCATCTAGATCTACAATCAATGACCAATTTGAGTTTACGTTCTCGGGATTAACCAGGTTACAGATATACCCATCTACAACCTGGGCAATACTCGATATTTGGTAATTCCCGGCTAAGTTCAAGTCATCAAGCATCAATGAGGTAATCAGCAGGGATTTGTAATTCAAGTTATGCAAGACTTCGGTCGTTTGAATATGCAATTCGCCTGTACTTTTGGGTACACAATTCGCTGATACACTCAGATCTGCAACACCGACTGTATCCATACTCAATAAAATTGAGTTACCAATTTGAAAATAATCACGCATATCAACGGATGAATTGAGTGATTGCAGCCGATTGGGATAGAGCGCTGTGAGCTGAAAATCGACATCACTATTTGTAATGTCTTCAGTACCTTCATTGACAGTCTGGCCGTTGATCGCAGTACATGATTTAGCGACTAATGGGTTATCTGTAAAATCTTCGCCAATCTGAATTTGGGGTGTACCGATGATGCTTGTGTCGGGTTCATAAATCGAACATGCAGATCCTGAGATTGTTGATAAAGTAGTATCACCGTCTTTAATGTCTTGGATGTGATAATAACCACGTCCAAGACACATCAAAGATTCTTCAATTTCTTGTTTATTTATGTAATAAACAAAGCTTGGTGCAATCAAATCAGGAATTGATTTTACTTTTCCATAAATGTCAGCAACACGTTGACCTATACGCTGTTTATTTTCACGACTCGTTAATTCGTTATTGCTTGAGCCTTTATCTTGAGCATTACTGCTTAAAGTCGGCACATTCACGAAGGCATTAACAGCATAACCAAGAATCTTAACAACTACATAGTTCACTGCTGAAATGATGTCGCCCGCATGACAAACAATATGAAATTGATCTTCTGGTCCAGCATCCAATAATTTTAATGCAGTGACTTTATCAATCGGGGTAACATCATTTTCAGTACAACATGTATCTTTATAAATTCGTGCTTGTGTAAATTTCGCTTTAATTTCAAGAAAGCGCTTTAAAACATTATCTGTTTGTTCATAAGTGATCGTGCTTGCATCAAGCGGATCTTCATAAATCTGTAAGTGGCTCATAATATCTAAACCTTGTGTAGAAACATTTCATGCTGTTTGGCGATAAATATTGAGTGCCCGACTCGTTCAAGTGCAAAACCTTGCCGCAATAAAAAAGCCCCACATGGTTTCCACCCGTAAGGCTTGTCATAAGGACAATACATCCGTGTTCTGGCTCTTTGATTCTTTTATTGCGAATGACTGTCTGTCTTGATGTTTGTATTGACTCATTAAGCGATGTAGTCAAACCAACAAAGCTTTTTGAATAATCTTGATTCAACAACTGTTTTGCAGCATCAATCACGAAATGAACACAATGATAATTCTGAACGTTGTATTGCATTTCAAATAATGAAAGCAATTGCAGATTAAAATCTCTCATTCGCTGTACTCACTATTTATGTATTTTCCACAGCACTTGAAAGCCGGGTTACATCGACATCACTCAAAGTCATTTCGATAACTTTTCCGCTTTTAAATGTGAAAATGACATCATAGTTTGACTCAGATCTGCGGCTGCTGCGAAAACGTCGTTCAATATTTGAGATGTCTCTTAAATCAATCATGTAATCAACTGAGTTGACGCTATCGTGAAATTCAATCATTTATTTGCCTCATTGTTTTTAATAAAAGCCAACCAGTGTTGGGAAATTCTCTTTTGTAAAAAGTAGCCCAGTACCAACTTCATTAAGCTGCTCTGCTTCAGCTTCAAATGTTGTTCCTTGATAGTCGTTGTTCTGACTTGTGACTTCTAAGTGATCGATCTGCAAAATTGGATTTGATAAATCAATGCTTGAATACGCTCGATAAGTAACTTGCGGTCGCTCAAGTGATACTTGCTCAATAATTTGATCAACAAGACCAGGAATGACTTTGCCCAAATCCCCGACCGTTATCGCTAACTTCTGATCAAGATCATCACTGACGCTGCCCCGATCAATCTTCAATACTGCATATTCATAGAAAGTGGGCTGGCTGTCTTGAATAACAGTCACTCCCTCAGAAACGTTGGTCACATAGCGTAAAGGCTTTGGCCACAAACTATGTTTAATCTCGATACACTCAATCAAATAGGCGTTATCTGGACCGTATAAAAAACTCTCAAGCTCTGACATTCCGTGACTCCGCTATCATTTTAATTGCAGACTTATCAAGATCATTATTCAAGATAAATAACTGAGCACTTACTTTAAACACTGCACCACTTTTCGTCATCGAAACGCTGTCATGTAAAAAGTGTGCTAGATACTGGGTAAGTGGACGTTGATCTAGAACAAGATCAATATAGAACGGCTTACGTTTATGCTGCCAGACTCTGAAAAATGACATGAAGTAATCGAAATCTTTTTCTTTCAGATTGAAAATGATTGACACCACATTCTCCATATTTTCAAATTGGATTCTCAAAGCATCTTCATTTAGTCCTTCAGCTTTGATGACGCTATTTCCGAATTGAACACTATAAGATGCCTGCAGTGGACACAGATCCAGGTAATCAAAACGTAATGCTTTATTTCGAGCATCGACATACATCTGATCTAAAAACAGATCAAAACCATTCATGATCTTTGTAGCAAATCCAAATCTATTGTTGGTCATCATCCCGATTTGAATGAGTACCTGTCCTGCTCCCAGCTCATACTCAATTTGATAACGATCTCGTTGCAATCGAATACAAAGTTGCTCGGCTTTGATATATGCAAAAATCACATCTGCATTTGCTGATTGAAATTCTCGTCGCTCATCTAATGCTAGCTGTGGTGTTATGATGGTATTACCAAAACTCGTTATGACTTGCTCTCCAACAGATGTGTCATACCACCATAAAAACACTTCATCATTGATAACATAGGTCGCAACTGGGCGCATACTCAAATCAAATGCAAAACTTAATGCTGTCACATCATCGACAGTGATTAGGTCGTGTATCACTTGATCAGCTTTTGCTTTAATAACCCCACTTTCGTAGAAACAAGTCCACAATTTGGCTTGCAAACCCTGCGATGCATCATATAAATCACTACCGCCCCATTCGTAATCAATAAGTTCATCAATACGATTGGGCACTAAAAAAGCAGCGTAAACGCTGCTTGTTGATAATATATTGTCAGGCATCATGGTGTGTACCTATCCCAAGATATAGTTAAATAATAATATGCGCGTTCAGTTCTAGTCTTTGTGATAGTGGGAGTAATATTCCATTTATAACCCCATGATGCATAATTATTTCTTAACCACAGGCTTACTCCGACTTGGAAACTTTGATGTACTCCAATAGCGGCATTTAAATCTGCAAAGATTCGTCCTCTCAGGGATCTGGCCGTAGGATAGTTGAGAGTTGTTGGGTCAACGAAGTTATAAACTCCTGCAGTAGTCATAGACCTACTAGCTAAGTTAGCAAGCGCACTCGATATACAGTAACTACTTGAGCTTCCGTTACGTGGTGCAGCAAGCGTAATGGCACCATTACTTAAGCTAGAATCATTTCCGAAGTAACCATAGAAGTACGTACCCTCGTAATCATGGCTGCTTACCACATTATTATACTTATCAAGCAAATCAAAACTTCCACTAAAGCCGAGTTGTGGATAAAATCTTATTTCACAATATACGTCTAAAAATTCATCCTCCAGAACAGTAATTGTTGTGGGGCTGCCTTGCGCATCTTTAACACGTGCCGCATTCCACAAGCTGTTTATTCCCCACCCCATTCCGAGTGATGAGATATTTCCTGCTGCTAAGCCCTCTGAAAATCGAAATTGCACTTTGTTAAAAATATAAGGATTGTTGGGATCTGTTGTATTATGACCACCTGTGACATTGCCAACTTTAACTGTAGTTCTTGCAATGGTTGATGAGAATCCCGTTTGGGTGGGCATTGGGTCATTAGAATCTGCTGATACTGTGCAACCACTTATCCATGTTCCCACAGACATTCTGTCAAGCCCTGAGTTGAGCACAATATTATGAAACCAAGCTGTTTCTCCAACAGCCTCTTCTGGATTTCCCTTATGTTTAACAAGTTTGAATAAAGCTCCTACTCTTACTTTGGTATCAATTTGCATTAAATTTGCTCCATTACTGCATTCTGTATAACCACAGATGACTGTACGCTTTCAGGTTCTGAAATATTAGAAATCACAATTTCTTTAATTTGGGCATTTTGTATATCTATAAATGACAGTACACTTTCTGCTTCTGAGCTATATTGTGTTACTACACTTTGAAGAACAGCACTCTGAACAACAATAGAGCTCGAAACGCTATCCAATAGATCTATTTCAGTTGAAAGACTGCGTAAAATTCCGTTTTGTATTAGTACAACAGATAGCACAGACTCATGTTCTGCTTGATTCTCAACACCAGCAGCTGTCAATGAGCAGTGTTCTATATAAATATCTGAACCCATTTCTTCTAGAAATTCGATCGGATACGGCTTTGAAGTCAGAATCTGCACTTCCGAAGTCACCACAACGAGCTGCGCCGAGACTTTAAAAATCTTTCCGCTTAACTCATTAAATGAGAAAGAATCAGGCACAAACTGAACGATATATTCTCTAAATTCGCTGTCTTCAATAATTAAAGACATTAAAAAAGGCAGCGGATTAAGCTGCCAATTTAGATAAAATGCCCTGAAATATATGAAGTCATCTTCTCGAAGCGTAAAAGACACATCTACAAGATGTTTTTTTGCGTTTTTAGTTTGAACATATCGACCAAAACCACCACGCAAAGCTATTCGTTCAACAGATGTTCCGTACTTGACTGAATAGCTTTCTTGAAGTGGGCATAGATCGAGTTTATTCATCGTACACGCCCCACATTAAAGTTGTTTCTGATCTGCTTAGATTCAAATGAATTCGCTTGATTTAAATTGCTGAACGCTTGTTTAACAAACTTCTCCACCACATCAATCGTCACATTTCCATTTCCATCCCGACTTTCATTTGCAGTGTAGCCAGATGGCACATTGATAATAATATTCACACCATCGCCACGCCGATCACTTTGGCTTGATGTTGATAAGAAACGTTCTTTACCAATTAAACCTCCCGTTGCAAATCGGGGCGGCAACATACCAGTACGGTTGATGTAATCAAGATTAGCCAAACCTAATTTTTCAACAGCGGCAGCACGAAGCATATATTCACCATTGGATGCCCAAATCGGAATATCATCACTTGTACCAGTTCCCTTACCAGTAATATGTCCACCAGTGGCAAAGCCCTGTAGGTTCATTGATCTGATTTGTGCGGCCTGACCAAGTTGAACAGCTAAAGCACCACCAGCAACAACTGGTGCAATATATGGACCTATCATTGGAATTGCTGAAACAGAGTTATACACATTCGAGAACGTTTCAGGTGCATTCAAAATTACCTTGGAAAGTGCAAACATCTTGGATGCAATAAACATGGCTTTATAACCAGCGGATTGTTTACCAAGTAAGCTTCCCATTAGATCAGCCATTCCAGCAGTTGTATTCGCTGCATCTTGCAAACCTAACGCTGCTTTAGCTCGATAATACTGACTTTCACTTTCAAGCATTTTTTGCTGATACTCTTCTTGAGTAATCAACTGCCAATCCAATGCCGCCTGAAAAGCTTCAGCTCGTTGGGACGCTGCTTCCTCTTGTGATGTATCAACACCTGAAGCACCAAGCATCCCGTACAGCGCCGCATCTCGACCCTTTGCAGAATCAATACTTTCTGTAATATGAGATGCATCGACTAATGCTTGACGCTCATCTTTACTAAGTTGGCTGTTTAAGATGATTTGCTGACGCTCAAACTCGTATTTAGCCGACATATTCTGCATTTCGGTTTGAAATGCTTGTGATGCATCGTTTAGACGCATGTTTTGCTCAAGCTGCAACCATCTCATTGCATGGGTATGTTTTTCTTGCAATGCAGTTAAATACTGTTTTTTCTCATCAGTATTGATGTCAGTTCGGTTTGCGATGATTTGCTGATCAATAATAAACGTTGCTTCAGCTTTTGCCTCTTCATTTAATTTATGCTCTTGAAGTTCAAAAGAAAGCTTCATTTTATATAGCGCTTGTTCATCCTCAAATCTAGCTTTAGATTCAGATAAAAATTGATTACGCAAAGCAGGTGAAAAGCTGGCTTCACCAATATCCTTAATTAAATCCTCATAATCAATTTTCATCTTCTCAAGATCAGTTGAAAATTCATACACTAAAGACTTTCTTAACATCATTTGCTGATCCGCAAGACGTTCAGCATCTTTTGCATCTTTTTTTGTTTGAGATGCTGCATCTTTTGATGCTGCTGTTGATTTGCGCTTAGACTCGGCAATAGCATCAATAGTACCCTGCAATTTTGCATTTGCTGCAATATTTGCATCGATCAATTTCACATCTTCTGAAGTAATGGCACCATCATTTTTGAAATATGCTTCAGCTAGAGCTTTCGCTCGATCCACGTTATAACCTTTATCGATTAATTTATTAATCGTTTGAGTTTGGATGAGTGATTGTTTCAGGCTCTCCATATATTGGGATTGTGTAACTGCTGCACCACGTGCTGCTGCTTCATTACGATTGAGAGCCGACGTATTTGCATCAATACCAGCAACAGAATTTTGAGCCTTGTTTCCAACAAGTTGGACTTCTATACCAAAAATTTTCAATGCTTTCGATGATTTATCAGCAGCAATTACATTTTTATCATATTGTTCAACTTGGGCTTTCAACGCATTATACAAATCAGTTGGAATGTTTAGAGAATTCAATCGCTCTACTGCTTCTGTATAACTGATTGTACCCAATCGCGCCTGATTCGATATTTTTGTGACTTCAGCATTGCCCTTTGCATAATTTTGAACAGAAATTAATGCAGAACCCACTGCCAGCTCTGATTTGCGTAATTCTTTATTTTGCGCATCAAAAGCCGCAGTTAAATCCTCAATTGCTGATTTACGCTCAGTTCCCGTCAGCTTAGATAATTCACTTGCCGCTTTTTCAGCTACCATTGCTTGTTCTGCTAATTTTGCATTCAAATCAGCGGCACGATTGGTCATAAATGCATAACCAGCAGCCACTGAAGCAGCAGCAATTACAAGCCCTGCTGGACCAGTCATGAATACTAAAGCACCACGTGCTGCTGCGCTTAGAACAGTCAATGATACTGTTGTGCCTGCCGCTTGAGCGGACATACGAGCTAAAGCCAATTGATATGCTATTGCCTGACCAGTTGATGCTGTAAATGCCACACCTGATGCAATGACCGCTGGTGTCATTTTTAGCGCAATACCTGCTGTTACAACACCAGCAGCAACAGCAACAACATCTAGATTATTTGCAGCATAAGACAATCCATCACCAACCAGCCCAAGCCCTGCGGCCATGTTATTGGTTACACCCAACGTTTCATTTATTCTACCAGTCAAGAAGGTAAAGCCATTTCTAGCAGTGTTTAAGCCATCATTTAATGAGTTACTCATATTGTTAGCGAGTTGTTCACTCTTATCACGACTTGAATCGAATGCATCATTAAGCTGTAAAGATGAAATTTTTCCCGCATTACCAAGTCTAAGCACTTCTTCTTGAGAAATACCGAGCGAGTCTGATAGATCACTCACAACAGATGGGATTGCAGACAAAATGCTAATCCACTGCTGCTGCCCAACCTTTCCGCTGTATACGCTTTTAAGATATGCATCCGTCGCAGTTTTTGCTTTATCTACAGCCGTTGAGTTATGCGTGAAGCTAAATGAAAGGCTATCAGTGATCCTTAAAGCTTGCTCGGTTGTCGCCCCGTATGCTTTTAATGCACCGCCAACATCAAGATAAACTTGCTGGGCTTCTTTTAATGAACGATATGTTGTATTTGCAGTCGAAAGTAAGTGTTTTTGAACCAAGTCATATTCAGCAGTATCTTTTGTCGCGTTGCGAATCTGTGCCGCCATTTGTGTATATTCATCTGCTGCCGAAATGATGACCCCAACAGTTAATCCAGCAAGTGTCGTCTTAAGCAATGCTCCCATAGCACCAGCACGGCGCTCTACATTACTTATGCTTGAGTTTAATTTATCAAGCTCGCTTTTACTTTGTGCTGAAAATTTTTTCGTTGAGTCACCCGCTTGTTTCATACCTTCTGTATAGCTGCCAGTTTTGGCTACAAGATCAAGTGTTAATGTTCCTAATTTTGCTGCCATAACTTTTCTCCATGCAATAAAAAACCCACCTTGCAAGGTGGGTTTGACCAATTTATCTTCGTTTATTTTTCAATGCCGTCTATAACATTAATCAAGCTTTTAGCAGCAGGTGACAGCTTACCATCAGCAACAATAACTCCTTCAAAATAGCTGCTTGGAGTTGTTACTTTAACTTTTACAGATTTTGCAATTTTAATTCTCTCAATATCACTAACTGGAACAACAAACCTTTTTATGCTCGATCTTTGAGCATATGTTTGAAAATTAGAAGCGCCAAACTCCATCGAGCTTTGAATTTCTTGATATTTTTTTACATCACCATCTATATTTAGATAAAGATTATCAATATTAGTATATTTACCCTGAATCTCAGTATTCAATGATACTTTATCGGGAAGCTTATCTGTCCACATTGCCCCTAAAAATATCGGTGAAGCATGAAATCCTGATGTTGCAAATGCGTACATAGGGCGTGTGGATATTTCTTTAGACCCATCAAAACTACTTACATTGGTTTTTGCAGATGACATTGCATCAGCTATAGGTGATGATGCACAACCAATCAAACTAATACCTAACCCTGCTGCTAAAATAATATTCTTCATAATGTAAACCATTTGTTATTAAGTTCACACAATTTAACAAACAGTAGAAATTGAGGCAATAAAAAACGCCACATAAGTGGCGTCCATATAATTTAACTTACAACTACCCAAACCCACTCTCCATAGCTTCATCCAAAGAAATCTCGATTTCATTGGGTTTATCCTCATGTGGCATAAAAAGAGCAGGTTCGAGATAATCTTCCTCTTTCACTTTGCCATTATGGTAAAAGGCCATGAAACTCCCAAAAGCCTGCTCAATACGGCGACCAATAAATAGAGAGCCGCGTCTTTCACGATAGGCTCTCCATATTAGAAACTCAGAATAACTTATGTTTCGCTTTGCTTCACTAATGGTGTTTCCACCGACTCCATTGAGGACGAGCTCGCACCAGAACTCGTTTTCTGAGAACTCTTCTTCAGTAACTTTCCCGAAAAATTATTAACCTCATCAGAAACTACAAATAAAGCATTAACGAACTTAGGATCTGAGCAAAGAACATCATCTACAGAATTAAAGAAAAGATTACCTTTCTCATCTTCACAAATAGATCCTAACAACTGAGCTGCTTGCAAACGACGATGATCAATTGACTTAATCGTTGAATTTTCAATGTTTTCAACATCAATATCCCACTCTACTGCTTTGGATGTCTCAGACATATCTCCAAAACTGAGTTTTTTGATATAAACCTGTCCTTCTAAGTCTATAGACTCGCCTAGCATGATTTCATTGTTGCCAGTTTGATCACGCAGAAAATCAATATTTTGATCATCAGCTAGTACAGTCCACTTAACCGTATGTTTAGATGGCGCACCAATCTTGGTAACATTTTTTAAGTCTTTAATACTCTTCATATGTCACCCTTACGGAGTTACTGGTGGGATTGTACGAATTGTTTCTTGCACAGAAGAACGGCGTTTTAATGGGAATGAATACCCGACATGCTGCCCTTTTTCAAAAGTTGGTGCTGCACGTTTCAAATAACCGTCAAACTCCCACCAAGTACGTGTTGGTGGTAAATCTACTACACCACCAGTTACAGTTGGTGCATCTGTACTGTGTGATGAACCCAAATACCAATGTACCGTTTGTTTAGGAACTGTTTTTGATAGAGCTAATAATTGAAGATGTGATGAGTTTTCATCATCGAAATCCACTGCTAGTGAACCTTCACCTGGTGTGACCTGACCTGCATCCGTATCAACCTCATCAGAATCAAGGCAAGTTACATCAACATCTTCTTCACTGTCCTGACCTAAATCTATCGATTTTGCACAGACCACTGGAATAATTGCAGTTCCATCAAAATAAAAAACTTGGGTTTTTTGAACTTTAATACGCGCCATGAGTAGCTACTCCTCAAATTTCAGGCAATAAAAACCCCGCTTTCGCAGGGCTCATGTTTAATTACTGTTTTAGGGTTTAAAATCAATATCAACAGAGACGGATGCAACCGAATATGTCTTGGGTTCGCCTAACGTTGTTACATTCGCCAAATCAATATAAATATTTTGAACTGGCAACTCATTTTCTTTCTGCCACGCCATAATTTCCACTTGTACTGCATCTGAAATACGCTGTTCCAAATCAGTTTTCTTTTCTTCGATCTCATGGATCATTTTGAGATATTCGCTCATTCACGCCTCAACTAGCCAACTGCATGTAAATGTACCACGATAAATACCAGGCACACCTGAACCAATATTGGGAAAATTATTAATAATGCTGTGATGCTTTAAAACATTTCGCACTGCCTTAAAAACAATATCTCTATCTGTTTCAGTCTTGGCATACACATCGATTTGTATCTCAATGCTATCATCCACGGCTGGTACATCTACATTATCAATTGCATGGCCACTGATTAACGTCCACACAGCATAAGGATATTGCACCCCCTCACTTGCCAAATCTCGATATACTCGCAACACACCGTCACTACCCTTTAATAACGCTGTAATAGACGGTGCATCATTCAGAATTGTGCGTATTGGAATCATTAGATTTTTCTCAACTCCTCATCTATACCCGCCATAAAATCAACTGAAAATGTTCGAGTAACAACATCAATATTGTTATCCAATGCTGGTCGTAGAAATGGAATAGCCATTGAGTAGCTAGTACCTAACTCTACATGCCACCAATACGAAGTATTGTTGGGTACAGGTGTGTAATAAGGGTTTGGTACACGCTCATTCTCACCACTTGTATTGTTTTTGCGAACCATGTTTTTATGTATGCGCCAAAACTCAGTACCACCTTTCACACCAACTCGCATCCGCACAGAATTTCTATCTTTAGATTTTCCAGCCCGAACAACGATATTTTTTGAGATTTGTTCTGAGGTCTCAAAATCATCAATTAAACTTGCATTTGCAACACCAGCATTCTTGACCAGTGTCATGGCTTTACGAGCCGAACGAGCTGACAATTTTTTGGCTAATTTAGGATTTCCTAAAAGTTCCAATTTATTAACTACACTCTCCACACCATTTAAATCAAACCCTAAACCATCCATTCCTTTAACCCCTCACTCAGCTCAATAGTGATATAGGTTTTACGATTATGTAAATCACGTTTTGGATCACCGTTTATTTGATAAAACTTACTATCAAACAAGATACGCATGGTGCTATTGATTGCAGCAGCTTGCGTACTAAAACGAATCACAGCTCGCGCTTGTAATGTCGAGCCAATTGACTGAGCCTGTAATGTATCTCTAGTTGAAAGATCCTGAACATCCGCCCAAACAGTGCAATATTCAATCCATTCCTTAGTTAAATATTCAGGGTTATTATCATCTTGAGATTCAGTATATTTCTGAACGGTAATGCGGTGTTTAAGTTTTCCAAACTCCATAA